>DRQG01000141.1 GCA_011369465.1 Caldithrix abyssi | reverse complement strand
TTACGGCTCACAAAAGTGCACTATTAACGTATTGGGGATGCCTATGTCGGACCTGATCAGCAAATTAAAAAAAACCATTGAAGAAAGCCTGGATACGGCGCGTAATAACGCCCAGAGTTTGAAAGAACTGGCTGAAGAATATGGTAAAGTGGCTCGTTTAAAATTTGAACTGTACCAATTACAAAATGCCAAAAAGAAAAAATTGGAACTATTGGGCGAAACGGTATTTCCCTTTTTGACCGAAAATAATTATGACGGTTTGCGCCGGCACGAAACGCTACAAATCTTATTGGATGATATTAAAAACACCAACAACGAAATTGAACTGACTCAGAAAGCCATCGAAGAAGCCGGTGAAAAAGATACAACTACCGAGCAGAGCGAAGAACAGGAAGAGTTAAAAAAAAAAATTGAAGAAGTAGAGGGCGAAATCGAATCGCGTTTGAATGAACTGAAGATAGTCAAGCAGGCTATCGACAAGAAAAAACCGAAAAGAAGCGCCGTCAAGAAGGCTAAACCGGCCTCAAAAAAGTAACATATCTTTCCGGTTCTGCACATCGGAGCAAAAGAACCGCTGTTTTCAAATTATAAAAGAAAAAACCCCGGGATTATCAGCCCCGGGGTTTTTTCTGCTCATCACGGATGTAATAAATCAAACGATTCAAAATTAGCGCAGCAACATCATTTTAACGGCTTTGCGATAGGTGTTACTTTTTAATACGGCAAAATAAACACCGCTGGGCATCTCTAAACCTGCTTCATTCCGACCGTCCCATTTTTGCTGAAAGCGGCCTCTGTTCAATTTGCCCGAGAAAAGCGTTTTGACTTTTTTCCCTAAAAGATCATAAACAATTAAATCGATCCGTTCCTTTGTTCCGGGTACATCAAAAGTTAATGTGGTGGAAGGATTGAAAGGATTGGGAAAATTGGGATGAAGACGAAATTCGCTCACAGTACCCCCGGGGTTTTCTTTAATTCCGGATACATACGTACTGTTCAGTGCCCCGGGCGTACCCATATCGCCGTCTCCATACGTGGCAGTCGCTTCTTGCCAGTTTGTGCCGTCATTGTTGTCATAACCCGGATTAATCAATTCCATAGACTTACCGGTCGGGTCCGGAAAGGTTGCGCCGTTGTCCCATTCTACCCGATCCACTTCGGAAACACCGTCGCTGAGTAACAGAACAATTTCATCGGAGCTGTTACTCAATAAAAAGTTCTTATAAACATAATCTACATTCACTCCTCCATTGACGGATGTTGTGTCATTTATCCCCAAAACCAGGTAACCACCTGCCGATATAATCAACGGTCCGCCGTTCTGGATAGTATCTACATCCGTATCATTATCTTTCATTATCCAGCCGTTAATATCAACGTCCGTATCTCCCGCATTATACAGTTCGTACCATTCTCCAACATCATCGCCAACGGCATTGGGGTTTTGCATGATTTCGTTTATTACAATATCCGGCGTACTGGCAAAATCATTGTCCAAAATCGTCAGATCGAACTGGCTGGGTGATCCGATGGATGCATTGTTGCCGCCCGAAACGTTTTGCAGCTCAAAAGTTACCACCTCATCACCTTCGATTTGAGAATCATCGGTGATGTTAATTACCAGAATTTGATCATCCGAACTGCCCGCCGGAAAGGTCACCGTTTGGGTGGTATAATTACCTACATCGGCAGGATCGCCGCTGATCAGAACAACATCTACCGAGGTAGCGTTGTTGGCATCAGGATTAACAATACTGATAGCAAGATTGTAGGTTCCGTCGCCTTCACCAACCGAGCCGGATGATGATGCAAACTTAACAACGGTATTGGTAACCGTTCCAAGAGTCTGCCCGTTATTCAAAGCACCCATGGTATTGGTTGCCGGATCCTGCCAGGTAAAATCCGAATAGAATCCACCTGAACCGGATAGTTGCAAGGACTGCCCTTCCGGAACACCTGATTCACTAACACCCACATCATCGCTTGTCAGGCCGTTGGCAGGCCCATCGGTTGCGGTAAATGTACCTTCGTAACTCAGAAACTGTCCGGATATTACCGTACCCTGATAGTCCAGAGCAAAACCATCCGGAGAGCCATTTTGGATGCTGGACCCGTTCTGTGTGTAGTTATAATAATAGAATGTAAAGTTGCCTTCCGTATTCCCAACGGTGAATAAGTCGAGAGTCGTACTCTTGTAAGAACCTCCACCATTACCATTGTACAATGTGACGGTAAAATCAGCAAGATTGTAACTTCCGGCATTTTCTATAACCACTTCAATAAACTCATTTTCATCGGTACTGGCGTCATCATAGTGAAATTCATTAATCCAGGCGTTTTGAGCATACACTGATACGGCCCAAGAAAAGAATACTACAGATAAAATAAACGGTAGAATTTTTCTCATCGTTTTCCTCCTTATTGCTTGATTTTGTAAATCGGTATTTGGCTGTTATTCGGAAATTCGAATATGGTAGTAGAAATATGTCAAACATAAGGTATAAGAATATATTCCATTTTTCAAGTTATTTTTATATTGGATATCAACATAAATTTTTGGAGCACTTTTTAAAAAGGTTTTTGTAATGGTTTTATTATCTCTTACCTTTTTAGAACCATTTTATTGCCCAGACAGTTAAATATTTGTAACTTTCAAAAATGTGATTTGCTTTTACACGGCTATAAACACTCGCGACATTTTTCTGCAGGATGCGTGGGGTAAAACAGATCACTTGACTTTACAAAATATAAGCTTAAATTCAGAAGCTTTGATATTTAGCTGAAATAAGGCATATATTAGACGTGGACTATCAGGATAAACTTGAAAAATTAAAACAGACATCCAACTTACCTCGGCACATTGGCATTATTATGGATGGGAACGGCCGCTGGGCAAAAAAACGAGGACTGCCCCGTGTGGCCGGCCATAACGAAGGCGTTAATTCCGTACATGATATTGTTGAAGTATGCGGTGAACTGGGTATTCGGGTGCTCACCATCTATACGTTTTCCGAAGAAAACTGGAAACGCCCCAGCTGGGAAGTGGCCGCGTTAATGCAGTTATTGGTAACCACCATCGACAAGCATATTAACCGTCTGATGGAACAAAACGTACAGATTCGGACCATCGGCCATTTAAACAAACTGCCCGCTCAAACGCAAAAGAAGATGCTGGAAGCGGTGGAACGCACAAAAAACAATACCGGCCTGATATTGAACGTGGCTCTAAGTTACGGCGGCAGGCAGGAAATCGTAGATGCCGTAAAACGTTTGGGACGCCGTATTAAAGAAGGCAAGCTGCATCCCGATGAAATCAGCGATCATACCCTTTCCGATCAATTGGACACGGCCGGTCAACCGGACCCCGATTTAGTCATCCGTACCGGAGGCGAATTCCGCATCAGTAATTTTCTGCTCTGGCAAATTGCCTATGCCGAGCTATACATCACCAAAACCTCCTGGCCCGACTTCCGCAAACCACAGCTTGTGGACGCGCTGTGGGACTATATCCACAGAGAACGGCGTTACGGTAAAGTAAGCGAACAAATTCAGCCGGAAACGGCTCTTCAAAACGCATAATGAATAAGAATCCCAAAAAAAATCTGAATCAGCTTAAACACTACACGATCAATTTCAAATTTTTTATTCAGGCTTTTTGGAAAACCATCGTTACCTGGATTATCATCGTCGTTTTCGTAATTGTGGCCATCCATTATAATGTGGATAAAACGGTGATTGGCGGGGCGGTGGTCATTTTCGGTATTCTTTCGCAGGCCTTTGTGGGTTTGCTGAATATCATTGGTCTGGTGCCGATCATCGG
>DRQG01000140.1 GCA_011369465.1 Caldithrix abyssi | reverse complement strand
TGATGAAATTAAAAAACAAAAAATGGAACAAAAACGCCGCGAACAGGAAAAACTACCTTTTTAAATTTATTGGCTCTATGCCAAATGGTGCTTTTGTTCATGCCAAGTGACATTATTCTTCATTCATAATTCTTAATTTCTATCTTTTTCCAGCATCAAGCATCCAGCATCCGGTTCCCAATTCCCAGTTCCCCGCATCCAACTCCCCTTCTGTACTAAGTACTAATTACTCTGTACTATCTAATTTTTACACACTTTTCTCATTTGATAAATCTGGCAATTCTTTGTATTTTCATTATTTATCAATAAATATAAAAACGATACAGGACTTCTTATGAATATAAAAAATTTTGCCCTGATCGGGGCTGCCGGGTATATCGCTCCGCGGCACATGCAGGCCATAAAAGATACCGGTAACCGGCTCATCGCCGCCTTCGATCCTTTTGACTCGGTAGGCATTTTGGATCGTTATTTTGATGATGTTGATTTTTTTACCGAATTTGAGCGCTTCGACCGTCACATTGAATTGCTGCGCCGCCACGATGAGGGGAAAAAGATCGATTATATCAGCATCTGTTCACCCAATTATCTGCATGACGCCCATATCCGTTTTGCGCTGCGTGTGGGCGCCCATCCTATCTGCGAAAAACCGCTGGTGCTCAATCCATGGAATCTGGACGCGCTGGAAGAGTTGGAAGCCGAAACCGGAATCAAAATTTACAATGTACTTCAACTGCGCGTTCATCAGGCCATAAAGGATCTAAAGAAGACAATTGATTCCCTTCCTCCCGGCCAAAAGCATTCAATCGATTTAACCTATATCACCTCGCGCGGCAAGTGGTATTTTTATTCGTGGAAAGGGGATATTCACAAATCGGGCGGGGTTGCCACCAATATCGGTATTCATTTTTTTGATATGCTGATGTGGATTTTTGGTAAAGTGCGGCACAACGAAGTGTATCTGAACGATCCCAAAAAGATGGCCGGTTTTATCGAACTGGAAAAGGCTGATGTGCGCTGGTTTCTATCTTTGGATAAAAACGATTTACCCAAAGATGTTCTCGATAAGGGACAGCCTACCTATCGCAGTATAAAAATAGATGGTGCAGAGCTGGAATTCTCCGGAGGATTTACGGATTTACATACGGTTGTTTACCGGGATATTCTCCAAGGCGGTGGGTACGGCATCCCCGAGGCCCGGCCGTCGATCGAACTGGTGCACAAAATCCGGCATAGTGAAATCATTTCGGGCAGCAAAGAGACCGTCCATCCTTTGGTAAAAATCGGATAACGCTGATCAAAAAGGAGTAAGGGAATTGCCCGCCGGTTATAGGGATCGTATTATCAAAATTATTCGCGAGATCATTCCCGATCCTCAGTTAAAGATTATTCTGTACGGTTCCCGTGCCAGAGGCGACGCTCACGCCACTTCGGATTTTGATATCGCGATTGACCTGTCGGAAAAGATTCCGGCCCGCTTTATATCCAGAATCAAAGAAAAACTGGAGAATTCGGATATCCCTTATAAAGTGGATATTGTTGACCTAAACGGCATTTCCGAAGAACTGAAACAGCGCATTATCCGGGAAGGCAAACTATGGTAAAACGCGCCAATTTTTATAACGCTGTGCAAAAATTGAAAGAAGCGCTGGAGATGGAACCCTCTGTTATCGTAAGAGACGCCGCCATACAGCGTTTTGAATTTACTTTTGAACTGGCCTGGAAATCGTTGCGCGATTATCTGCGCCGGGTTCATGGTCTGGTATGCAACTCGCCCAAACAATGTTTCAGGGAAGGTTTTAGTCTTGGATTGTATGACGAGGATACAACGGAACGTCTGCTTAAAATGGTGGACGACCGAAACGAGACAACGCATACCTATGACGAAAAGAGAATTATGGAAATTTTTAATCGGCTTAAAACGGAATACGGCGAATTATTGGATAAAATCTATCGCTTGACGGAGGAGTGAATTTTGGATAAAAACTACTTTGTACACGAATCTTCTTTCGTGGATGATAACGTACAAATCGGCGAAGGCACAAAAATCTGGCATTTTTCGCATATCCAGAGCGGCTCGGTTATCGGCCGGGGATGCGTGTTTGGGCAAAATGTGAATGTTGGCAACAACGTTCGCATCGGTAATTATTGCAAAATACAAAATAACGTTTCCATTTACGAAGGGGTAGAATTGGAAGACTACGTATTTTGCGGTCCTTCGATGGTTTTTACCAATATCATCGATCCGCGCTGCGAATTTCCCCAGCGGGGAAGCGCATTTTATTTAAAAACGGTGGTGAAATACGGCGCTACCATCGGCGCCAACGCGACGATCGTGTGCGGGCACGATATCGGCCGTTTTGCCTTTATCGCCGCCGGAGCGGTGGTGACCAAACACGTGCCCGACTACGCGCTGATGGCCGGCGTACCGGCGCGGCGCATCGGCTGGATGAGCCGGCACGGGGCCCGCTTATCCCATCCGGATGATCAGGGTATTATGACCTGCCCCAAAAGCGGCTGGAAATATAAGGAAGTGGAAAAAGGCCTGCTCAGATGTCTGGATTGGCCGGAAGATAAAAGCATAAAATAAAAAACAGGCTATGATACTGATTAAAGAACCGATTGCCTTCAAAACCTTGTGGCAAACAAAAGAAATAGATTTGGGCGGAATCATTAAAATTGTGGTGGACATTTCCAAAAAAATAATAGGTGCCGATGAAGAAATGCATGCCGATATTGAAGAAAAACTCTTAGAAGAAGGCTCGAAGCAGCAAGACCTTTGGGGGGCCAATTTGGAACTGACAGATGACGGATATAGGATAGAATATACCTCTTTTATCAATATCAGACCGGCAAACGGCAACCGCTCGATGGAAGTAGAAGATGAAGCGTTGCGTGCTAAAATCCAATCTATTATTACGGAACTCATAAGATAATGTATTCTTTAAAATGGCATAAAAACCTGAGCGAAGAAAAATGGTTTAACCGTTCCAGAGGGCAGCAGGTGTTGATGATCGCCAATGAGCTAAATCGGGCAAAAAACCATATTGTAACCGGAAGAACGGATTCAGTAAATGAATGCTACGAACGGGCCTTTGAACTTACCGATCTGACTTCGAGCGATCCTAAATGGCGCGGCAAATTAAAGGAGCTGCGCCGCTTCAGAGAAGTGCTGGCTATGCAATACACCGCAGAGAAAAAAGATATACGCATGAACACATTGCTTTACATCCATTTAATCCGGCTTTCGGCGGAGGCCAGCCGGTTGTTGTTCCCGGCAAAAACGATTCCCAAATAAACAATGTATTCAAATATAATTCAGAAAGAGAGCAATTAGAATGAAAAAAGCGCTGATTACCGGCATCACCGGACAGGACGGTTCCTATTTGGCCGAGTTGTTGCTGGAAAAAGGATACGAAGTGCACGGCATCATCCGCCGGGCCAGCTCCTTTAACACCGGCCGGATAGATCACATTTTTAATGACCGCAGCCTGCATGACCAACGCTTCTTTTTATATCACGGCGACCTGACCGATTCCAGCAATCTGAACCGCCTGCTGGAAAAGATACATCCGGACGAAATCTATAACCTGGCCGCGCAAAGCCACGTAAAAGTTTCTTTTGACGTCCCCGAATACACAGCCGAGGTGGACGCGGTGGGTACGCTGCGTTTTATCGACGCCATCAAGGAAACCGGGATCGACACCAGATTTTATCAGGCCTCCACCAGCGAATTGTACGGAAAGGTGCAGGAAGTGCCGCAGACGGAAAAAACGCCTTTTTACCCGCGATCGCCGTATGGGGTGGCCAAATTATACGCCTACTGGATTATTGTGAATTACCGCGAGGCCTACAATCTGTTTGCCTGCAACGGTATCCTGTTTAATCACGAATCGCCGCGCCGGGGCGGTACGTTTGTAACCCGTAAAATTACTATGGCTGCGGCAAAAATTAAGTACGGATTACAGAATAAACTGCTCATCGGTAATTTGAACGCCAAACGGGACTGGGGATATGCTCCGGAATATGTGGAAGCTATGTGGTTGATGCTTCAGCAGGACAAAGCCCAGGATTATGTAATTGCCACGGGCGAGACCCACTCCGTACGCGAATTTGTGGACAAAACATTTGCCGAGCTGGGCATGGAACTGGAATGGAGCGGCCAGGGCGCCGACGAAGTGGGGCGTCTTATCCATAAGCTGACCCGCCCTCAGGGCGGCGATATTCCGGCCGGAACCGCTGTAGTAGCGGTAGACCCTAAATATTACCGTCCCACAGAGGTGGATCTGCTGATCGGCGATGCTTCAAAGGCCGAAAAGGAACTGGGCTGGAATCCCAAAGTGCGCTTTGAAGAACTGGTACGGATTATGGCCCGGGCCGACTGGGAACTGGTTCAGCGCAGAGGGTATTAGAGAATGAAAAAAGAAAGTAAAATTTACGTTGCCGGTCACCGGGGTATGGTGGGCTCAGCTATTGTGCGCCGGCTGCAAAAAGATGGTTTTGTAAACTTGTTGCTGCGCGGCAGAGAAGAACTCGATCTGCTGGATCAAAGCGCTGTTCGTCGTTTTTTTGAAACTGAGAAACCGGATTTTGTATTTCTGGCAGCGGCCAAGGTGGGCGGTATTCTGGCTAACAATACTTACCGCGCTCAATTTATTTATGAAAATTTGCAAATTCAGAATAATATCATCCATTCCGCATATTTGAGCGGCGTAAAAAAACTGCTCTTTCTGGGCAGCTCCTGCATCTATCCGAAACACGCCCCTCAGCCTATGAAGGAAGAGCATCTGCTTACCGGCCCGCTGGAACCCACCAATGAACCGTACGCTATCGCCAAAATCGCCGGTATCAAAATGTGCCAGGCTTACAATGATCAATACGGCACGGATTTCATTTCCGTTATGCCCACCAACTTGTATGGGCCGAATGATAACTTCGATCTGCAAACCTCCCACGTGCTTCCGGCACTGATCCGTAAATTTCACGAAGCTAAACTGAAGCAGGCGCCGGTTGTGCAAATTTGGGGTACAGGCAACCCTAAAAGGGAGTTTTTACACGTGGACGACCTGGTGGACGCCTGCCTGTTCTTAATGCGAAATTATTCCGGAAACGATTTTGTAAACATCGGTGTCGGCCAGGATATATCCATCAAAGAACTGGCCTTGTTGATTAAACAGATTGTGGGGTATACGGGTGAACTGACCTTTGATACAAGCAAACCTGACGGAACGCCCCGTAAACTGCTGGACGTGAGCCGCCTTAACAAACTGGGTTGGTCGGCTAAAATCGGTCTGGAACAGGGTATTACTGAAACCTACCGCTGGTTTAAGGAACAACAATAAATTGAGAATGGAACGGATTATACGACGAAAGATTTTGAACTATGCGCATATTTAATGTGGTGGGCGCCCGGCCCAATTTTATGAAGATCGCTCCTATTCATCGACGAATGCAAAATACACATTCAGCTCTGGAGCCGATCTTGGTCCATACCGGACAGCACTACGACGAACGAATGAGCAAATTCTTTTTTAATGATTTGCAGCTGCCCAAACCGGACGTCTATTTGGGAGTGGGCTCGGGCAGCCACGCTGAGCAAACCGCAAAAATAATGGTGGAGTTCGAAAAAATCTGCCAGGAGCAAAAACCGGATCTGGTGCTGGTAGTCGGCGATGTAAATTCCACTATGGCCTGCAGTATTGTGGCCAGCAAACTGTGGATTCCCGTAGCCCACGTAGAAGCGGGATTGCGCAGTTTTGACCGTCAGATGCCCGAAGAGATCAACCGCTTAGTTACCGACGCGCTGGCCGATCATCTTTTTGTAACCGAAAAAAGCGGTGAAGAAAACCTGCTTCGTGAGGGCGTACATCCCGATAAAATCCATTTTACCGGAAACGTGATGATCGATTCTCTGATCGGTTTTATGGAAAAAGCCCGGCAAATGGATACCCTGTCGCGTTTTGGCCTTGTTGAGGAAGAATTTGTTTTGGTAACTTTGCATCGTCCCAGCAATGTGGACGATCCGCAGATATTGCCGCGCTTGCTGAACGCTTTGCAAACCATTCAGGAACGGATTACGGTTGTCTTTCCTATTCATCCCAGAGCACGGAAAAATCTCGAATCGTTCGGTTTGATGAATCAGGTTGATCATCTGCCCAATCTTAAATTAGTACCGCCGTTGGGTTATCTGGATTTCATCAATCTGGAGATGAATTGCCGGTTTGTTATTACCGATTCCGGAGGCCTGCAGGAAGAAACCACCTACCTGGGGAAACCCTGTTTAACAGTACGCGAAAATACCGAACGCCCCATTACCGCCGAACTGGGCACCAATGAAATTGTGGGCACCGATACCGAAAAGCTCATCACTTTGACGGACAAAATTCTCAACGATCAATGGAAAAAAGGGCAAATTCCGCCGCTTTGGGACGGTAAAGCAAGCGAGCGCATTGTACAAACACTTGAGAACTTGCAAGAATAAATCAAGCAACTTTATCGAATAGAGTGATAATCTGTTTAACTTGTAAGAACCTGGCGAATCTTTTTGGATAATTCACGCATTGAAAAAGGTTTGTTTATAAAATACACACCCTTTTCCAAAATTCCCCGATGGGCGATGATATTAGATGTATATCCGGACATATAAAGGATTTTGATTTTGGGATGTATTTTTTGTAATTGGACTGCCAATTCTTTACCGCTCATTTCCGGCATCACCACATCAGTCATAAGTAAATGAAGGGATTCTTTTTGTCCCCCGGCCAGCAAAACCGCTTCTTCGGGTGATTCGGCGGCGATAACCTGGTATCCAATGTCTTCCAGCATGGTCTGGATAAGTTCCAGGATGGCCGTTTCATCTTCTACCAACAAAATACGTTCTCCCTGACCGTGTATGATTTCTTCCTGCTCTTCCTGTTTACCCGTAACATCGGCTTTGGAATAACGCGGCAGATAGATCTTTATTGTTGTACCTTTGCCGATTTCGCTGTACACATTAATAAAACCGTTATTCTGTTTAACGATACCGTAAACAGTGGACATACCCAACCCGGTTCCTTTGCCGGGTTCTTTTGTGGTAAAGAAGGGATCGAATATTTTCAAACGGGTCTCTTCGTTCATACCACGGCCGTCGTCACTGACTGCCAGCATAACATAGGGGCCGGGTTTAAAATAAGCATGGTCGCTACAATAGACATCGTCCATCGTAACATTGGTTGTTTCCAGGGTGATCTTTCCTGCGTTGCCAATGGCGTCGCGGGCGTTCACACATAAATTGGCCAGTATCTGGTCAATCTGAGAAGGATCGGCATATACATTGTCCAGATGTTCATCGGGTATCCAAATAAGCTCAATATTTTCACCGATTAAACGGCGCAGCATTTTAAGCATATTGCTCACGCATTCATTAAGATTCAGGCACTCCGGTGCTATGGTTTGTTTACGGGCAAAGGCCAGCAGCTGGGTGGTAAGCGATGCTGAGCGTTTGCCGGCGGCATGTATTTCTTGTATATCGCGGTATATTTTTTCTTCGGGGTTAAGTTTCGATAAAAGCAATTCCGAATAGCCCAAAATAACACTAAGCATATTATTAAAATCGTGCGCTACACCTCCGGCCAGGCGTCCGATGGATTCCATTTTCTGCGCCTGGCGAAACTGTAATTCCAGTTTTTCTTCGCGTGTGATGTCGCGTTTGACCGCTACGAAATTGGATATCCTTCCGTTGGCATCCGATACAGGCGAAATAGCGGCTTCTTCCGTGTACAGGGTGCCGTCTTTATGCTTATTAATGAAGCGGCCGCGCCAGGTTTTACCGCTGGTAATAGTTCCCCAAAGATTCTCATAAAACAGCGGATCGTGCTTGCCGCTTTTTAAAATTCGGGGATTTTGTCCCAACGCCTCTTCCCGCGAATATCCGGATACCCTTTCGAAAGCCGGATTTACGTATTGAATTGTACCTAAATTATCGGTAATGACGATGGTCTCTGCCGCCTGCTCAATAGCCGTGCTTAAGAGCTCCCGCTCTGCCCTGGCCTGCATACGGCTTAAAAAAATGCCTGTTTGGCGGGCGATAAACTCCATTAATTGAACAAGATTCTTATCTATGACGGAAGGATGTTCATAGTTTTGCAGCACCAGGACGCCGCCTGTTTTCTCTCCGCTCAACAAAGGAATCCCCAACCAGGTTTCCGGAATCGTACCCCGTTTAATTATTTTTTTAGACCGAATCCACCGTTTGATCTCTTGTTTTTTCAGTAGTAAAGTTTTTTTTTGGCGAACCACGTAGCCGGTCAATGAACCCTTTACCGGCCAGTAGGGAGGAATTTCATCCTTTTCATCTTTTTCAATATAGGAATAAAGCAAATCCTTTTTCTCATCATACAAAACGATTACAAAATTTTTGGGTTCGATAATATCGGTCAATTCACGGCGGATTTTTTCAATGATTTCATTAAGAGTTGATGAAGCCAGTATGCTTTGGACAATATTGTACTGTGCTTTTTGCATACGTTCGCTACGTTTCTGTTCGCTGATATCTTCGATAGCCAATAAAATCATTTTTGTTTTCTTATCTTCACTATAAATACGGCGGGCATTTAAACGCATGATCCGTTTTCCTATACGGGGAAATTCCTTTTCAACCTGGCATGCGTCAACAGCGGTGTTTTGCGGGAGTAAATCTTCCAGTAGTATTTTAAGCTCAGGGATATCCCATTGACCGCCATCCAGGTTGTAAAAAAACTTACCGACGGTTTCGTCCCGGCCGATTTTGAATTTTTGATAAAATGAACGGTTGGCCGAGATGATACACAAATCAGCATCCAAAACCAGCAAGGGATTATGAATTGTGGCCACAATACTCTCAGCAAGTAGTTTTGCTTCTTCCATAGCCTTCTGTGCAGCCCGTTCCTTTGTCTGGTCGCGAAAAACTATAACCGCTCCCTTAATCCGGCCGCTTGGCGTACGTATGGGAGCACCGCTATCGGCAATAGGAATTTCCCGGCCGTTTTTGGATATGAGCAGGGTATTATTTGCCAGACCGAGCACCAGACCCTCTTTCAGGATTCGCTTAACAGAATCAGTCGCTGTTTCACGGGTGTCCTCATTAACAATTCTAAACACCTCTTCCAACGGTTTACCACGTGCTTCATGTTCTTCCCAACCGGTGAGTTTTACAGCTACGGGATTCATGATTACAATTCGCCCATGGGAGTCCGTGGTTATCACGGCATCGCTAATACAGTAAATAACGGCCTGGAATAAAGCCGACGTGGGTTTAATAGTATCAGAGGAGTTACGAGGTTTATTTCCGTTTTTTTCTCTCATACAACAACTCTTTCTCCTTCCGCAAGAATACAGGTCAGCTTATAAAAATTTCCTCCCCCCACTACTACAATAAAACCATTACCGGTTGCACGAGAAGTATTGATACGGAATAGTTAAAAATGAACAATTGAATCAAATATCTGTCGATAATAATCCAGATGTTAAATTTTTTGAAGCACTTTAATAGGCTCTTTTATGGTATATAATTTAGCCCAGTTTTTTATACGCATAATATGTGAGTCTGATATTTCCTGACCGGCCATCATCAACATTTGGCCGGTGCTGGTCTCGATATTTTCCAGAAGTAAATATCCGCTGTGTAATTCGCTGATCTTTACTTTTTTGGTTTCTTTTCTAAAAGCAGGTACGTTCTCTGAAGAGCCGGATATTTTGTTGGATATAGTTAAGAGCAAATTAGGGTCATACCAACCGGTTCTTTTGGCCATGGTAACAAAAGCGTCCTTCCTCAAGATACCCTTGTCTTCAAGAATTATCAAGTCATTTAAGATTTTTAGCAACCTTGCACCAAGGGGTAAATCGACACCCTTTATGTCATCTTCGGGAAAACCTTCACCATTAAAGCGTTTATTTTGATACAAAACGATTTTAGCAATCTGTTCGAGTCTGGGTATTTTCACCAATAAATCAAATCCTGCTTTAGGAATGCGCATAATCATCGCTTTTTCCACATCCGTTAATGATACGTTATTATGGACTTTTTCCATTACGGTACCGGGAACCGTTACTTGTCCGATTAGCGATAGCAGAGCAGCAATTTCAATTTCCCAATTACCGGCTATTGCTTTTTGTTCGGTTAGTCGTTTGATGTAATCGCGTAGTCTGTTTGCCCTGTTAAAGGCTTTAGGATCCATCACGGAAAGTATCTCTATAAGTACCTGGATGGTTCCTTTCAGAGTTTTGTTCAACAGCTCCTGTTCCGCTTTTATCAGGCGGTATTGGCGTACTCCTTCCTGTAAAGCACGGTTGAGTAAGTCCGGCGGACAGGGTTTGGTAAGAAAACGGAAAATATGTCCTTCGTTAACGGCTTCCATTGCTGTATTAAAATCGGCATAACCGGTAAGCATCATACGCACAGTATCGGGACTTATTTCTTTTATCTTAGTCAAAAGCTGAATCCCATTCATTCCGGGCATGCGCATATCACTTACAACAACTGCGAAAGGACCTTTGTTGTCAAAAATATCTAAAGCGGTTTCACCGCCGAGTGCAGTAACGATGTCCCAGTTTTTCCGTAATATCCGACGATAGGAACCCAATACGTGCTGCTCATCATCTACAAATAAAATTCTATCGTTCACTGAATTGCCCCTTCTTCAAATATTTTTTTACACTCATTATACCAGATTTTAGCTTTATCATATAAATCCAGAGCTTTGAGATAGTTCTGATTTAAACGGGCCAATCCTTTTTTATTTAACGCCGGATTAAGATGCAGAGCAAAGGCATCGGCCAGATGAACTACAAAAATCAAAGATTTTGGCTCATCCCCGAAAATTTTAACCTGATGATGATATAAAATTGCTTCGATAATATTCTCGGAAAACCCCCATAAGCTCAGTAGATAGGCACCTATTTCAGCATGACTGGTGCCCATGAGTTCATGTTCCGTTTTCCATAGTTCCTGATCACTGTTTAGTGTATGCTTAAGCACTTTCTCATACTCTCCGGTCAATTTGGAGGCTAATATTAGAATACCGATATCGTGCAGAAATCCGGTCATAAAGGCATCCTCGATAAACGCTTTATCGGTCTTATCGATGGAACCTGCTATATGGCGGGAGAATACCGCAGTTAGGGTGCTGTGTCCCCAGAGCTGTTCGAAAGAGACAAGGTCTTTCCGGTTAAATTTTAACGCCGAAAAAATCTTATGGGATAAAACCAGAGTTTTGATCGTGTCGAGCCCCAAAAAGGTAACCGCCTGAACCGGATTGGACATTTTTTTAAAAAAACCGAAAAAAGAGGAATTAACCAGTTTAAGAATCTGGGCGGTCATTCCCATATCTTTTTGAATGATCCCGGCAATTTCCTTAGCGGATACGTTTTCCTGGTGCAATTTTTGTATAATTTCATTGTAAAGGGCGGGCAGACTGGGCAGGGAATCGATCCCCGTTATTACCTTTTTTACATTGAGACTGGCCAATACACTCTGCGTTTTGCTGGCTCTTTGAACCGTTGTCTTTATTGTTTCAGCATCACAGGGTTTTGTCAAGAATTGGTGCGCAGGTCGAACAGTTTTAAGCAACAAATCCTGATCGGAATAACCAGAAAGTATGATGCGTATCATATGGGGATATTTTTCTCGTACTATGGAAAGCAGTTCGGCACCGTTCATCACAGGCATCCTCATGTCGCTAACAATAACATCAAACCTGTTTGATGAAAGTAAATCCAATGCTTCTTGTCCGCTCTCCACAAAATACATTTCCCACTCATTCCGTAACGAATGCATCATTCGGCGAAGACCCTGTAACACATTCGGCTCATCATCTACAAAAAGAACCCTCTTCATTTATATCTATCCCTAAAACACCTGTATTATTAGAGGTGGATCCAATTTAAGATGAATGATTTATTCTTCCAGCGGAATCCGAAGAGTGAAGGTTGTGCCTTTTCCGGGCTCACTTTCCACATCAATCGTTCCGCCGTGTTTGTTTACTATTACGTCATGTGCAATGGCCAACCCCTGGCCGGTTCCCTTACCCACTTCTTTAGTTGTAAAAAACGGATCAAATATTTTATCAATAATATTTTGGGGAATCCCGCTTCCGTTATCGCTAATGCAGACAACGGCCTGCCCATCCTCTTTTCTGGTTACGATACGAATTTGTCCCTTTTTTTGTTCATTAACGGATTCTTTGCCAATGGCATGGGCGGCATTGATAATCATATTCAAAATAACCTGGTTAAATTCATCGTGGTAGCAGGGTACCTCCGAAAGAGATGTGTCAAAATCGGTTTCCAATTCAGCAACATACTTCCACTCGTTCCGGCAAACCGTGGCCGTGTTTTCTATAGCCCGGTTCAAATTGATTAAGGTTTTACTCTTCGTACCGGGGTGAGAGAACTCTTTCATAGCCCGAACAATTTTGCTCACCTTGGTTATACCCTCCATGGACTGGGTAAGTGCAGCGGGGATTTCATCCGATAGAAATTCCAAATCTATCTCTTCGGCGATCTTTACAGCCTTTTGAATCAAATTAGCCAGTTCCGCATTTTCTATTGCATTTTGCCCCATCTCCTCGAATACGGTTATCAGCTTCATTATATCCCCAAATGCATCCTCGAGAAAATGAATGTTATCACTCACATACTGAGCCGGTGTGTTAATCTCGTGCGCTATTCCTGCCGCCAACTGGCCGATGGATTCCAGCTTCTGAGCCTGAACCTGTTGATTTTCGATTATCTTTTGTCTGGTAACATCTTCACAGACGATGAAAAATCCTTCGATCTGTTCTTCCTCATTTTTAAGGAATTTGATCACAATATCCAAAAAGCCGTGTACGTCTTTTTCTTTTTCATAAGGAATATCTTTTAAATGAACGGTTTTTTTATCCACCCGGCAATCATAGATCCCCATGGATATCTGATCCCAACTCCAGGTTAGCGGCAATTGAATCAGATGATTGTTTTTTACCTCTTCCCAGCTCATTCCAAAGAGTTCTTCAGCTTTTTGATTCCAGCGGATTATTTTTTCATCCTGATCCATAACGATCAACGCAGCAGGAAAGGAATCGTTTAGTAATTCATTATAGCGGTGCAAACGCTGTAATTCCTTTTCCTTTTTAACGAGGTCGGTTATGTCTTCTTTTACGGCTACAAAATTGGTTATCCGGCCCTTGTTATCTTTAATGGGCCCGATGGTAGCATCTTCCCAGAAGAGTTGCCCGTTTTTACGTCGGTTATGAAAACGGCCTTTCCAAACTTCACCTCGTGTTATGGTTTCCCACAATTCTTTATATTTTTCCTTCGGGGTTTCTCCGGATTTCAGAATCCTCGGGTTTTGGCCGATGGCCTCTTCGTAGGAATAGCCGGTGAGCTGGCAAAACCGGGGATTTACATATTGAATAGTGCCTTCCAGGTCAGTTATTACAGTGGAAACAGGACTCTGTTCCACTGATCGCGACAACTGATAAATTCTTTTTTCCATCTCCTGGCGTTTGATGAGTGCGGCTATTTCGTTGGCAACGAATTCCAGCAAATATTTATCGGACTCGTTATAAGCCTCCGGATCGGAATAATTTTGAACGGTGATCAGGCCGATTACTTCTTTATCGATGAGAAGCGGTACTCCAAGCCAGCATTTGGCCGGTGCGCCGGTGGGCCGGATTCCTTTTTCTTTTATAAATGCGTTTACCTGTTCTCCCCGTAAAAGAACCGATTTTTTTTCTGTAATTACAAAGCGGCTTATCGTATCCATTATCGGTACATCGGTAAAATGATCTTTTTCATCACGCATAAACGGGAAAGACAATGTTTCTGTTTTTTTGTTATAAATCCCAATATAAAAATTACTTGTGTCGATCAGGTGGTTAAGCTCGTTGACCAGGGTTTGGTAAAACGCCAGTTCGTCATTTTTTTGTAATGCAGCGGTAGAAACACGCAGCATAAATTGTTGGGTTAATTCAAACTGTTTACGTTGTGAGATGTCTCTATTATTCGCACGACGCCCTATAAATTCTCCGCGGCTATCGTACACCGGAGTACAGTGATGTTCAATCCAGATCTTTTTGCCGTCACGGGTGTGGATAGGGAACTCGATTGGTGTGGGCAATTCCTCTTGCCCTGTTTCCATTTGAAAATGATTTCTAATTTTATCTACATATTCCGGAGCTACAAGTTTAAGAAACAAATCCCGATCGGCCTTAAAATCTTTTGGCGTATAACCGGTAACCCGTTCGCAAGCGGGTGAAACATACATATAGCCATTTTTCGGATGATATAGGTATTCCCAATCGCCGGCGTATTCGGCCAATAGGCGGAATTTTGTTTCGTTTTCACTCAATGTTTGCAATTTCTTTTCCGATTTTTTTTTAGCATTGTATTCATCGACGGCTTTTCTAATGGCAGGTAAAAGTGTTTTGATGTTTTGTTTTAAAACATAGTCGGTTGCTCCAAGACGAAGGCTTTCCAAAGCTTTCTCTTCGCCAATTGATCCGGAGAATAAAATAAAAGGAAGATGTTTATCCTTTTTTCGAAGTAATTTGAGCGCTTCTAACCCGTTAAAATCGGGTAGAGCATAATCGGCCAGGACGAAGTCAAATTTATTGTTTTGCAGGGCGGATAAATATTCTTCTTTGGTCTGTACCATCGTGATTTGAGGAGAAATACCTTCGCTTTGTAGTAAGCTGCGTACAATGTTTATAATGATTTCTTCATCTTCAAGATAAAGTATTTTTAAGCGTTGTTTCATCTTGTCTCAATGAATTCTAGATTTTTACGAAATTGGATACAATACATTCATCCCTTATAAATATCGACTGTAAGAATTGAATAATTAGAGAAAAGAAATATTTTGATTGGAGTAAAACAATGCGATAAAACGAAGATTTAGTAAGTATCAGAACACGGCCTTGATAATTTTGTAATCCCTGTAAAACCGAATAATAATGGCATCATAGCCAGGGGGCAGATAAAAGTTTGAGTTTGTATTTTTGTCTGTGAATTTCAATGTTTGGGCCAAGCTATTGCTTTAACGGTTTAATATTCCAACCTCCAGTTGCCGTCCGATTTCGGTTCGATCACTTGCTTATTTTTTAAATAGTCGATTAATATGGTGCGCATATCCGCGTTGGATTTCCAGAGAACCGGCGCCTCTTGCGCGCCGGCAAAAGCCATGTGTCCGCCCCCGCCGCTGGCCCGGTAGCTGTTCATGGCCACTTTGTAGGTTTTGTTCAAATCCAGCGGCTTTCCCGTTTTCAGATAAATCAAATCAATTATTTTATTTGGAATCTGCGGGTGTTCTGTTGTGGCTTCCACTTTGATCGTATAACCGATGCCTTCGGCCATATCGTAGTTGTAGCCGTTTACAGCCGGATTGCGAACCACCTTTCCGTGGTCCAGAATAAAATAGCGGGCGGAATAGATCAGAAAATCACGGATCTGTTTGCCGGTCATTTCCACAAGGTAGAGATAGTTTTCATAGGGATATATGGCATACACATCCTTTACGCGCAAAGTCCCCTGTTTAAAACGCACCCGATCGTTAAAGCAGGCGGCAAAAGAAATATCCGCCCCGGCAGCCTGCATTTGGGCATCGTTAATCAGCTCCATCACGGCCGTGTCTTCAAAACGCGCTTTTTCGGTGGACATGGTTCCGTTCAATTTAGCGATAGGCTGGCGGATATACTGTAAAGTTTTCTTGTGATAATAGGCGTTGAGTTCCAGTATGGCGGTGGATGGTTGTACATTTTTGCTTGGCTCCAGCCAGCCGCTTTTTTCTACAACCCGCCATTTTCCCCCGTCGGCATCTTTACGCAGAATGATCTGCGCCACCCCAAGATTTCGTCCCCAGGAACCGGCGTTGATCAACAATGGCTTTTGCTGATCTTTTATCTGTTCTTTTGCGTTTTTCGGCCTCGGCCTGTGGGAGTGGCCGGCCAGTACCACATCAAAGCCGGGAATATTTTCGGCCACAAGCAGTGAGGCATTTTCGTTGGGCAAGCCGGCTTTTTCGGTTTGAGCTGCGCTGTATCCGGCTTCAAATCCGGCATGGAAAAGACCTACCAGCACATCTACCTGCGGGCGCAGCAGAGGAACATACTTCTGCGCGGTTTTAACCATATCTGCCCAGGTAATGCCGGGATACAACGATTTATCCAGCCACATGGGAATACCCGGTGTGGTTAAACCGATAATGCCGATGCGCAGGCCGTTTTTGTTGATGATAGTGTACGGTTTAAAATAGGTGCGTCCGTCCTCCAACAGGGAATTAGCCGATAGCCAGGGGAAATCGGATTCGCGCCGGGCGCGGTTATAAACAAACAGCCCCTGTTCGATATCATGGTTACCCACGGTAAAGGCTTCATAGCCCATATAATTGAGGGTTAAAATCAACGGGTTAGGCAGGTTGGTTTCCATGGTGTTGAAATAAGAAACCAACGGCGTTCCCTGAAGCAGATCGCCGCTGTCCAGCAAAAGTACATTCTTATGCCGCTTTCTGTACTCGATGACGCGGTTGTAAATTTTGGCCAGCCCGTAATCGGCCGGGGCGTCCTTAAAATAATTATAGGGCATAATATTGCCGTGGACGTCGGTGGTTTGCAGGATAAACAAGGTGTCGGTAACCTGGGCTCGGAGAGGCAAAAAGGAAAGACCGACCAAAAGCACCAGCAGGTTTCTTATTCCCTTTTTCCATTGTGCGGTTGTTTTTATGAAAGGCATTTGGAGCGTTCTCCCGTTACGGTGGTTTTTAGGCTAACTTAGGGATAGACGATTTTTCTATCAAGAGGATAGGAAATAAAAGTGAAATTTTTCTTTGGCTCGGTAGCAAAGATTCTTCCCAACGGTAAATCGCTGTTTGCAATGATAATTTTTTTCTGCTATCGCCCCCAGAGTGCCGTAAATATACCGGCGGGCACCCCACCTCGCTGCGTATAAACAATACCGATGCCACGTTACGCCCCACCCTTCGCCGGCGAAGGGAAAAGAATGGGGTGTGTTGTGGTCGTCGTGTCGTTATGGCGAGCGAAGCGCGGCCGTACGCTCCGATGTATCGCTGGCTGTCCCGTCTTGGGTTTGTTGTCTGTTTCACCGATACCATCGCTCCAAGCGATGGCATCGGTTTTCCTCATCTCAGCTCTGTGCCGGAAAAGACGGTGTCATTCCGAACTTGATTCGGAATCCCGTCACCTAAACATGGGATGCTGAAACGAGTTCAACATGACGGGTGAGGGACTATAAAAGCATGCGGTTGTCAACCGGGTTGTAGCCAAGGATCGCCGCATCACTGTGCTCATCACAAAGATAACTGACTCTTCCATCTCCTAAAATGTTGGAATCGATACACACAAAAATCCTCTTAATGCTATAAGCGGAATAAAATCCCCATCTTCCGTCGTTTACCATCGTCTGTACAAAAAAAAGAAATTAATGAATCAGCGAATTATTGGATTGATGCCTAAAAACGGTACTCTGAAACTTTTTCATTCCATTAATCCGATAATTCATCCATTCAACAATGCATTGTTACCGTGTTAACCTCAGGAGGATAATGTGAAAATCGGTATTCCCAAAGAAATTATGGAAGGCGAAACCCGCGTGGCGCTGGTTCCGGCTATGGTCAATGTGCTGACCAAGCTGGAGCACGAGGTGCTTGTGGAAAGCGGCGCCGGAACGGGCGCTTCGTTTTCGGATGAACAATACCGCGAAGCCGGCGCGCAAATCGCCAAAGACGCTGCGGAAGTGTACGGCCAAAGCGACGTTATTCTAAAAGTCCAGCCGCCGGCCGAAAATCCGGCGCTAAAGAAACACGAAGCCGAAGCCATCAAGGAAGGCGGTGTTTTTATCGGTTTTCTGGCACCGCTGAACAACTTGCCGGTGGTGAAGAAACTGGCCGAACGCAAAATAACCGTTTTTGCCATGGAATTCGTTCCGCGCATTACCCGCGCGCAGAGCATGGACGCCCTGAGTTCGATGGCCACACTGGCCGGGTACAAAGCGGTGCTGATCGGCGCCAATCATCTGGGTAAGATATTCCCCTTATTGATGACCGCCGCCGGTACCATTCCGCCGGCTACAGTGTTTGTGTTGGGCGCCGGGGTGGCCGGTTTGCAGGCCATCGCCACGGCCAAACGTCTGGGCGCCAAAGTGGAAGCCTTTGACCCGCGGCCGGCCGTGAAAGAGCAGGTGAAGAGTCTGGGCGCCAGCTTCGTGGAAATGGAACTGCCCGAAGAAGACGTGGAAACCGAAGGCGGCTATGCCAAAGCACAGTCGGATGCTTTTCTGCTGAAAGAACAGGAAGCTATCGCCGACCGCCTGCCCAAAGTGGATGTGGTCGTCACCACAGCGCAGATTTTCGGTAAAAAAGCACCCATTCTGATTACCGAAGCGATGGTAAAACTGATGCGTCCGGGTTCGGTTATCGTGGATTTGGCGGCCGAACAGGGCGGCAACTGTGCCTTAACCGAAAAAGGCAAGACCATCCAAAAACACGGCGTAACCATCTACGGCGCGGTTAATCTTCCGGCAATGCTCCCGGTAAACGCCAGCACCATGTATTCCAAAAATATCACCAATCTGTTCCGGCAGCTTTTCCAGCCCGAAGGATTCGATTTCGAGGATGAGATCACCAAAGGCGCCTGCATCACCCGGGACGGACAGGTGGTCAACGAATTGATTGCTCAGGCAATAAACAGCGGAGGAAATTAAAATGGATCAGGTTATACTCGTATCGCTTTATATTTTTGTACTGGCGATTTTCGTCGGTTTTGAGGTCATCACCAAAGTACCGCCGCTGCTCCACACACCGTTGATGTCCGGTTCCAACGCCATTTCCGGAATTACCGTAGTGGGCGCTATTATCAGCGCCGGCGTCGGCAATTCACAACTGGGTAAAATTCTTGGCATGCTGGCCGTAATTTCCGCGACCATCAATGTGGTGGGCGGTTTTATGGTTACGGACCGGATGCTGGAAATGTTCAAAAAAGATAAAAAACAACAACAATAAGGAGCCGATGAATGGTTACGATTACGAATATTGCCTATCTGATAGCGGCTGTGCTGTTCATTTTAGGCCTTAAAAACCTGGGCTCGCCTAAAACGGCCCGACGCGGGAATCTGCTGGCCATGCTGGGTATGCTGCTGGCCATCGTGGTTACCCTGCTGGATAAAAGCATTCTCGATTACACCTATATCATCGCCGGTATGGTCATCGGCGCAGCCATCGGGGCTGTGGCCGCCAAAAAGGTGGAAATGACCCAGATGCCGCAGATGGTGGCTTTGTTTAACGGTTTCGGCGGTATCGCCTCGGCCTTTGTGGCCTATTCCGAATATATCCATCACGGCGGTCATGTGTTCGCGATGGATACCAGCATCACTCTGGTGCTCAGCCTGCTGATCGGTATGGTGACTTTTACCGGCAGTATGATTGCCTTTGCCAAGCTGCAGGGCTTAATGACCGGTGCGCCCATCGTATTTCCCGGACAGAAATGGCTAAACGGCCTGCTGCTTTTGGCGGTGGTTGTCCTGGGCGTTATGTTTACCATGGACGCCTCACTGGAAGTGACGCTGATAGTTATTGTGGCTATTTCGGCCGTGCTGGGCGTGCTTTCGGTGATCCCCATCGGCGGGGCGGATATGCCGGTGGTGATTTCCCTGCTTAATTCCTATTCCGGTCTGGCCGCTGCAGCCACGGGTTTTGTGCTGTCCAACAACGTACTGATTATCAGCGGGGCGTTGGTGGGCGCTTCAGGTATTATTCTAACACAAATCATGTGTAAAGCGATGAACCGCTCGCTGGCCAACGTGCTGTTTGCCGCCGTGGGTACGGCTGACAGCTCCGGAACAAGCAAGAGTACGGAAAAGAAAACCGTTACCGAATACTCGGCCGAAGATGCCGCGCTGGTCTTTGAAGCGGCGCAATCGGTGATAATCGTGCCGGGTTATGGTCTGGCTGTGGCGCAGGCGCAGCATGTGTTGCAGGAACTGGCCGAACTGTTGGAAGAAAAGGGCATCGAAGTGCGCTATGCCATCCACCCGGTTGCCGGTCGCATGCCCGGCCACATGAACGTATTGCTGGCCGAAGCCAACGTGCCCTATGATAAGCTGGTGGAGATGGACGACATCAACGACGACTTCCAGAACACCGACGTGGTGCTGGTTATCGGCGCCAACGACGTGATCAATCCGGCGGCGCGTTATAAAAAGGACAGCCCGCTGTACGGTATGCCCATTTTAAATGTAGACAAAGCGCGCAGCATCATGATCGTAAAACGCAGCCTCAGCCCCGGTTTTGCCGGCGAGGATAACGAACTGTTTTACGACCAGAAAACCATGATGCTCTTCGGTGACGCCAAAAAAATGGTTACCGAGTTGGTGAAGGAAGTGAAAGAACTGTAATAAATTGAAAAGACCTTCCGGGTTTTGAAAACCCGGAAGGTCTTTTTGTTTTTAATTGATGTACGAAGCGCTTTATCCACCTTTTATCTTCGGTCGAGTCTCACATCAATATCCGCCCGCCACTAGCGGACAGATTAACCGGTGTTCGAGAATCCACTTTACGTTATTGGTTATTAGGTTATTAGGTTATTGGATTAGCTGTCGGCTATCAGCTACTTGTCCTGAGCGAAGTCGAAGGATCGGCCATCGGCTTCGACAAAGCTCAGCCTACGTTCCCTGAGCATTGCCTGTTCCGATGAAATCGGGGTCGAAGGGAACGGACATCGGCTTCGATCCCGACTTGTCGGGACAGGCAGAGCTCAGCCTACGAACCCTGAGCCTGTCGAAGGGTTGTCTGCCTGCCCTGAGCGCAAGATAAATCTTGCGTTACTTTGTGCCTTTGCCCCTGCTTTATCCAACCAGCGCATTCCCCGGGAACACAGGGTTATTCTTCATTTTTCATTAAATTTCCAGCATCAAGTAACCAGTTCCCAGTTCCGAGTTTCTAATTTCCAAATTCCTGTCACCCGTCACCACCTTCTCTGTACTCGGTACTATGTACTTTATATTCTCTTATTCGAATGGTACCAATTACCTGTCCACATAAATACACTAAAAAATTTGAAGATTATCGACCTGTCAGCAAAACAAAGGAAAGAAATACCTCTTATCGCCTTGAGGTTTGATTGGTATCCATCCAACATAGATTATTCCGGATAGGTGCTTATTTTCGTGCCGGTCATATCCCGCTTTGCGAATTTTCTGAAAACATATTCCACCACAGCGGCGGCGGCAAAGGTCACTATGCTGGCGTAAAAAGCATTTTTGTGCGTATTCCATTGATACTTCATCAGGGCGATAAAAACGGCAATGAGAATGATCAGATTAATGATCAGCAGTATCGTATTGCCGCCGTATTCTTTTCGCAATTTAAAATGAGATATTAACACAAAGATATAAATAACCGTAAAAACCGTACTGGTAATGGAAGCGATGGCGCCCAGGTCGAAAAACAGGGCGAAGGAAAGGCTGAGTCCGGCGGTTATGTACAAACCCTCAGTTGATTTAAACCAGACCTTTCTTTCGAAAACTTCCGGTAGTTCGCCGTCTTTGGCCAATGAATAAGCGATGTTGGCTCCGCCGAAAAGGGAAGCGTTGAGGGCTGAGGAAATGGAAAACAGCGCCCCGATCGTAATCAGAATAAAGCCGAAGCGTCCCAGAAATGGTTTGGCGGCAATGGCCAGAGCGTTTTCCTGCGCCTTAATAATATCCGCCAGGGGCAGATTGCCGATGGTAACCAGAGAAATAAGAACATAGATCATCATTACAAACAAAATACTGATGTAGATAGCCCGCGGTATATTTTTTTGCGGATTTTTAATATTTTCCGATGCATTGGTTATCAGACCGAAACCCATATAGGACAGGAAAAATATCACGGAGGCGTTTAGCATACCGTTGGTATGCATGGCATCCAAAAGCGGCTGGGTCGTCGTCCAGTTTACCGTCATAAATCCGCCGAAAATGAACACCAATAAAATGGATATTTTGATCAGAACAATATAGAACTCGGCTTTCCCGACCGCCTTACTGCCAAAAAAATTTAAAGCCGTAAAAAAGGAAATAACGCTTATTTCAACAATAGCATAGGCCAGCGGGGTTGTTTCCACACGGATAAAGGGCAGCAAATAGCCGGCAAAACCTTTGGCAAAAAGCGCTATGGAAATAACATAGGTGAGCCACATGAGGATGCTTAGGGCGCCGGTGACAATGCTATCTCCCATTCCTTTTAGAATAAAAGCAATCGGCCCGGCATTGGATATGATTTTTCCGCCCAATCTGGCGTAGGAATACGCTACGACCAAAGCGTAAATGCCGGAAAGAACGAAAGCTTCGGGCAGATCCGTTCCGGCAATTTTAGCTCCTAAACCGAAAATGGAAAAGATGCTGGCGCCGATCATCGTGCCGACGGCCATGGAAATAACTTCCGCAAGGCTGAGTTTTTTGTTCTTTGTCATACGAAATCCCTGAGGTTTTATAGGCTTTTATTTCTTGTCTGTTTATTGGATACCCAAATTCTGCCTGAAAAAAAGCAGCAGAACAATAGATATGATGGAAATGAACGTACCAAACGGCAGGTACCATAGGGTAGCAGCGGACACAATCAGGCCGAAAACATAAACCCAATTTTGTGAAGTTTGCACCCCGTACACAAAGATCAGCCACAGCAATCCGAACAGCACAAACAAAGGGCCGAGTTTAAAGACGTCTATTCCCAGACCCGCAAAAATACCGGCCCACGGTCCGGGTTTTTCCGGGCCGATGTATTTCCCCTTAACCAGCACATAGACACCGTCTATGAGCATATAGCTTCCATTAAGCAATCCGATGGTGATTAAAAATAATTTCACTTGTTTTATTCCTGAATTCTAATTAAAAAAATTTTTAAACAAACGTCTCAATTTCTCTTGCTAAGTTGTATTTTTCGCCGGTCAAAATCAGCTGTTTATTGCGGTTTTTTTCATTGCCAATAAAAATACCAATTATACCACCTTATATAACTATTCCATATTATACCCATGCTTTCATACAGCCTAAGATTTGATTTATAGCATAGTTTACCATAATATAGACCGTTTGGATTTTCTTTGCAATGGACAAACTATAATTAGAACAACAACCGATTATAAAATAATCCGGGCCATTCTTCTTTAAACCAGTACGATTTCATTGATTCTTCCGGAGGGTTCTTTGCTTCGCGACAAAAGTTGTCAGTTATTAAGTTATTGAGTTGTTGGGCTGTTAGCTGTTGGCTATTGGCTGTAAGCTATCACCCTTAATTCGTAATTCACCGTGCCTACGGCAGACAAATAATTGAATGATTCGTAATTGTTTCCCAGTTCCAAGTTCCCAATTTCCAGTTTCCAGAAACCAGCATCCAGTTCCAAGTTCCTAATTCCTACGCTCTCCCCCCACCCAGTAATCCAAAACTCCATCACTCCACTCCCACAACTTCTCACTTATCCTATCCGTTCTCCCCCGTCAACCGGGCCATTTGCAGCAGATAGAAGCGCAGCTCGTCCTGCTGGGCGGCGGATAGGGCCTGCTCTTCAATTTGAATGATGCGTTCCACGTCGCGCAGGGCGCGGATGATGTCGATGGGCACTTCGGGCAGTTTGCCCGGCAGTTGGGTTAAAAATTGTACCGCGGAAAGCAGAAACTGGCGCATGCTGTCATCTACAGTGCCGCGCAGTGCCTGGGTAACGCTGCTGCCGATACGCAATACCTCGCTCGGACTGGCCGAAAAGGGCAGCTCGGCCGCGTCCTTGTTCCCGCTAAAGAAATGAATCGCCCGGGCCAGCTCTCTGAAACTGGCCGTCTGCTGGAATATCGGTTCTTCAATCAATGTCCATATTTTTTGCCGCCATTCGCGGATGCGTCTGGGGATATTCAGCAGGCGGCGTATCTCTTTTTCCCAGGTATCATCCCATTTCCCGCCGATGGCTGAAAAGAAAACGGCCGCGTCGGTGTTAAACAGGTCGTCCTGCATCAGAACGGCCAGATCGGGACGCAGGGCGGGCAAGAGCTGCGGCTTAAACCGTCCGCCTTCAAAAAAATCGGCCGGGTCCAATCCCTGTCGGCGGATCAGCTCACGGCGCAGGCCGTATAAAAACGAGGGAATACTGTCCACATCTTCGCGCAACAGCAAAAAGGATGAATTTCCGGGAGAAAAAGCTTCCTGCATTTTGGCCGCGTAGCGTAGTTCGGGATCGTGATACAGCCGCAGAGCGCGCAGGATATCGTAAACGGCTAACTGCGGCAAAACGCGTTCGTGGATCCGGGAAGAGCCGCTTTCTTCGTTGCTGAATTCCTGCAGGGCGCGGAACAGGCCGGTGGTAAGCTGGTTGACGCCCAGAACGAAGGTTTGCGCGCGGTTGTGACCGATGGCCCGCAGCAGACTGCCGTGATTGGCCAGCGGCAGGGTTTTGGCGATACGTTGAATAATCTGCTGGCCGCGCACTTCCCCGGACGTAGCGGAAGGCCGAACCGTGGGACGGTCGCGCAGGGCCGGCATGGCGCGGGAAATAAAATAGGACACGATATGAATGCCCACCACATCTTCCTCGCTGCCGTAAAGAATCTGCCGGAAATTGCGGGTGTACAGTTCCAGAAAACGGCCGAACGCCTCATCTTCGTTCAGTCCGATAAGCATTTTCAAATTTCCCAACCCGCGTTCCGTGTAGGGCAGACGGGTATCCAACAGCGGTTCGGCCGCCTTAACCAGTTCGCTGTGGTAGTTCTTTTGCGTCTGAATAACGTGATAAAAAATCTGGCTGCGTTCTTCCATACCCAGGCGGCGTAAATGCTCCATCAGGTTGCTCTGATAGGTGCGCAGGTCGCCGTCGGCCAGAATGCCGCGCAGGGGGCTGCGGGCAAATTCGGCGCTTTTTTGCGCGGAAGGAGGCAAATACTCTTTGAGGCGGCGCGCGGCGCTTGGGTTTGTTTCAAAAGCGGGCGCCCCTGCCAGCGCGTCGTAGTAGCCGCCCTGTCGCTGCATCGGTTCGCCGCAGCCCAATTTAATGCGCACCTGATCGGTTAAATCGCGCCGGGCCAGCCAGCGGATGATTTTCATTTTGGCTTGTCTGTACAACGCCGCACCGTTCAACTGGCCGACCTGCTGGCTTAAATCCGACCCGGCGATGAACAACTCACACAGCAGTTCGGACAGCCGTTCCACCGGCTTCCGGTTCAGGCGGCGGCTCTGCACGGCGTAATCCCACAGCTTGTTCAGATAGTCGTCTATTGTTTTTACCTCGTCGGCGCCTTCGAATAAGGGCACCAGCCAAATGGACGGAATGTCAGCCTCCGGTTCGCGGCGCAGGGTTCGTTCGCGCTCGGCGTTCAGTTTGCGGTCCAAAGCGATCAACGCTTCCGCCTGTGTGGACATACTGATTTGCAGCGCCAGCACCACGCCCGGATTGCCGTATTTGCCGGCAATCTCATTCAACTCGGTTAAATTATACGCTGTGGTGTTGATGGGAAAGGCGTCTTTGGCCAAAATCATTTTTTGATGAATACGCGGGGTGAGCACAAAACGGGCCAGCAAACTGCGAAAGCCGCCCGCGCTCAGGGCGATTTCCCTATGGTGCAGATGCGTTTCGATGTGCGGCAAAAGCCCGTGCAGAGTTTTGCGCAGCCGTTTATTGAGCGCAAAATAATATTCCAGCATCTCGCGGCGACGGGCGCGCAGCTCGCGCATCTTTTTTTCCAATCGGTCGTTATGCTGCCAGAGTACGGTAACGGGATCGCGGCGCAGATGAACGCGCACAGCCCATTTACGCCAGGCGCCGTAATCCGTTTCGAAAGGCAGAACGCTGCGGTAGCGCTTTTCCAATTGATTGGTCAATTGGGTAATACGGTTCAGCAGATTCCAGAAACGTTTGTTGTGCGCGGGCAAAGCCAGCATCTCCCGGCGCAGAGCGGCGTCCAGCGGCAGCGTCCCGTCGATTTGCAGCAGCGTATTGAGTATGTTGGTCTGGCGTTTTACATTTTCCATCACCACCGCCGCCACCAGCCGGTGCCCCTGCCCGGAAGGCCGCGTACTGCCGTCCCAATCGCCCCAAAAGGAAAGGAAGGGTCGGAAGCGGAAATCACCGTTCCAGCGGGCAAATTCTTCGGCGGCGATGACGTCGTTGAGATCAAGCAGCAGTTCCTCGGCCTCCTGCACTGAACTGACGGGTACGTTGCGGCCCAGATACTCTTCGGCCAGGGTTTTTCCGGCGCGGCGTAATATCTCTCGCGAAATATCTCCGTCCGTAAGCAAGCGATCTATTATCCCGTTAAAGACCGCTTCGCTTTGCAGAGCATACATCTGCGTGGGGTGCACCGTGCGGTCAAATAAACGGCGGCGGAACCGTTCGCCCCGTTCCGGCAGCGTCTCTTTGTAAAATTCTCTTTCCAGAACCTCCAGCAGTTCCGGTTTGCCCGGCCCTCGTCCGGCTTCGATTAACCGGCCGCCAATATGCAGCCGATCCTGCAGCCGCTGGCGGTACACGGCCAATCGATGCGGCAGGTACTCTTTCCCGAATTCGGTTAATAATTTATGCCGTTCGCTGCCTGCGGGTTGTTTTTTCAGATAAAAGTCCAGCGCCTGCACGGCCCAACGGCGGATTTCCTCATCGATGCCTTTCCAGGCTTCCCAGGCGCCGGGGAAGAAGCCCCGGCCGGCGTCGATGGTTGTGCGCACGGCAAAGCGTTTGCGGTTGTATCCTTCATCCTGGCGGGCCAGCATACGGTTCAGGTCGATGATCACGCGGCGGGTTTTGTTCTTCAGCTCCGCTGCGCCGGAAGCGCCGCCCAGCGTCAAGCGGAAGGATTTACGTCCCAGCTCGTACCCTTCCGCCGTGCGCGAAAACGTGGACAGCGGCACCAGCCCGATACCCTGTACCGCCAGCCCCGAAGAAAGCCAGTCCAGCGAAAGCCCCTCGGGCAGGCGTTCGATGACCATGCGCGGATACATGCTTCCGGAGGGACGTTTCACTTTGATGCCGTAGGGATTACGGTTGGCGGGCAGTTCCTGCAAGGCCTGCTCGATAGCTTGCATGCGGCGGTCAAAAATGCGGTTGCGCAAATGCCAGTAAGCGTTCAGTTTTTCCGGCGGATTGCGGTAAAACAGATAGGCCAGCAAAACGGCCATGATATTAGGGTAGATATGCGCGGTGATTTTCCGGTAGCTATCCCGCAAATCCTCTTCGGGAAGTTCGATAACGGCCAGACGACCTCCGGCAAAGGCGTCCGTTTTGGACAGCGAATGAACGGTAATCAGGCGCGCCGCCTGTTCTTCGGAAAGGTAACCGTTGCGCCGCAATTCGGCGGTGAGCTGCTTGAGCGTGGGAATCTCCCGCCAGGTTTCGCCGGGGTTTACATTCTGATAAGACAGATCATCGATGACCCGCACACCGGCTTTCAGCAGCCGGCGCAGCAGCTCGCTCATCCGGCTACTGTCGAAAACACTGCCGCTGGCGTTGTGGGGATTGTTGAGTATCACCGCGCCGTACTCGGTCCAGCGGGCGTCCGCTTCCCTTTTGCGCTGCACGGTTTGCAGGATAGCCTCGCTGTCCAGCGACAGATCGCTTTTAAGCGGAACAAAGCTGACCCGCGGGAAACAGTGTTCGTACGTCCAGCCCAAATCCGGACTGATCACCTCGCTGACTCCGCAATGTTTTCCCAAAAGGCTCAGCGCCGTACGCGATGATCCGCTGACCACCGCACAGTGTTCCATCTCGTATTCCGGGTGATGACGCAGGAAGGCGGACAGGAAGTTTTCCTGCAGTAATGCGGCAAAGGCTTTATCCTGCGGTTGTTTCAGCAGGGTGTCCAGTATTTTTAAGGCCGGAATATGGTCGAGGTTTTCACCCTGTTCCCTTTCCACAAACGGTAAACGATTTATGAAACGATACAAAGAGGAAAAACGCTCTTGCTGCCGCTGACTGTATTGCTCTACCACGGTTGCGGCCGTTTCCAGTAAAAGCGGTTGTCCGCTGACCAATCCCCCGAATTTGCGCACGAGCCGCTCACCGGTGGAAATGAACGGGCTGGTATGCCGGTGCCGGTCGGACGGAGCCTCCAAAGATGAGGACTCATTTTCCGGAGGCAGGATATGGTTGTCCAGCGCATAAGTCAGCCATTCTATTTCGGCGGCGGCCGGCGTGCCTTTCAGTTCGAAGTGTACGGTTTCCAGCACTTTAAGATAATCGTGGCTGCCCAAAATGAATATGGTGGACAGATGCTGCAGCGCCGGGTGGAATATTTTGGGCGTCAGAAAACGTAGTACCCTTTCCTGCATGCGCGCCTCACGGGCCATGGACAAATGATTGGGCGCGTCATTCAGCTCGATAAAAAACAAGGGCTTTTGCAGACTGATTTCCCGCAGTTCACGCCGCACCGCTTCCGGCAGCACGGTTTGATAGATTAAAAACAGGGGCCGCTGCGGATGGGCGTTTAGTAAGTTTTGCAGATAATCCGGCAGAGACGAGGCTTCATCATAGTATAAAAACTGTAAAGGAGGAAAGTTACGTAAAAATTCCGGTAGCTCGCTTTGGAAAAGGCAAATCTGCGCCGGTTGGTAGCGCAGGAATCGCTGCAGGGCGGTAAACAATACGCGCAAATTTTCGGTAACGCCGCCGCTGCCGAAAATAATTTCCCGACGAAGGCCGGATTCGTATTCCAGCGGCTCGCTCTGTCCTTTAAGCCAGTTTTGCAGATGTTCCAGCAGAGGATGTCCGTCGGCTGCGGCATACCCGCCGCGCGGCATATACGGCGCGCATTGGGCAATGCAACGGCGCAGAAAATCAGCCCGGCCTGCTTCGCTGTGTTCCTCTTCTTCCGCTGCGGAAACGGTTAGACGAAAATAAAACGCGCTCAGCTCTTCTTCCTGCAGCGGGTGTCCGATGTGGAAATTAACCCGTTCGGCCGGCGACAGAGGCGAGGAAGCCGTCGCTTCGCTGATTTCGGAAACCTTGGCCGCCTTGATCGGTCGTAAGCGAAAATACTCCAGCGGGTTTATGTTGTTATTGTTTTGAGGCATAGATTTTTAGTTTTCAGTTATTAGCTGTCGGTCATCTGCTTTTGGCTATAGGCTGTTAGCTGTTGGCTATCGGTAATTAGTTTTCAGTTTTCAGTTGTCAGTTATCAGTTATCAGTTTTCAGTTGTTAGTTGTCAGTTCTTAAGTCGTTAATCGGCGTTCGAAATTCTTGGCTATCGGTTATCAGCCTCCGTTCCCTGAGCTCTGCCTGCCCCGGCTTGTCGGGGTCGAAGGGTTGTCTGCCTACCCTGAGCGCAAGATAAATCTTGCGGTACTTTGTGCCTTTGTGCCTTTGCCCCTGTTTTATCCAACCGCAGAGAACGCCGAGATCACAGAGTCATTCTTAATTTTTCATTTCATTACCAGCTACCAGTATCCAATTTCCAGCATCAAGCATCCAGTTCCCAATTCCCAGTTCCCAGTTTCCAATTTCTAATTTCAAATTCCCGGCATCCGGCTCCCCATTACTCCACACACTATATCCTACTCCTTCTTTTTCTCCACCATTTTCTGCAGCAACTCCTGAATGACGGATATGATTTGCGAGCTTTGCGCGGCCTGTTCGGGAGAAAGGGAAACCACCGTTTTGGCATTGGGCATACTTTGACTGGCTTCGGCCAGACGCGCTATTTGCGGGCTGAGAATCAGCAGCTCGGGATTTTCCTTAAGCAACTCCACCTCTTTCTTTTCCACTTCCATCTGCATTTTGCGGCGTTTGATTTCTTCTTCCACCCGCTGCTTTTGCAGAAGAGCCTCTTTTTGCTGCTGTTTTTCTTCCAGAGCCAGTTTCTTTAAGGCTAGTTGGTGCTCCGTTTGTGCGATTTTGTCGTCCGCTTCGATACGGGCTTGCGCCGCGGCTACCCGCGCTTTTTGATTGGCCTGTTCGGTTTGCTCCATAATACGCGCCGCTTCCTGTTTGCGCATGGCTTCGGCTATCTCTTCATCCAGCGGATCTACCGCTTGCACCTGACAACTGATGATGTCCAGCCCCAGAGCGTGTACGGTTAGTCCCAGTTTTTTGTTCAGATGCTGGGTTAGTTTTTCGGCGCTTAATTCTTCTATTTCAAACTGCTGGGCAAATTCTTTCACATAACTTGTAATGAGGATTTCCAGTTCGGCGGCGGCTTTGGGTACCGCGTTTTTGTCCCATCCACCTACGCGCACCAATTCGCTTAGCTGCGAGGGCGAGGCGGCGCAGGCCAGGGCCACCTGCACAAGGATCGGTAATTTCCCTTTGGCCTCTGCTTCGACTTTAACCGCGGAAGAATGAATGGTAGCCGGGATGGCCAGGCTGAAATGACGGGGATAGAACTTTCCCTTCCGCTGTTTAACAACGCCGCGCGACTCGTATAAAACGAGCTGATCCGGCTTTCTCAGGCGGTATTCATAAATGAACCCTAAGAGGATAACGAAAATAATAATAGCTGTCAGCATGGGTTTCTCTCTTTCTTTTGGGTAAAAAAACTTCTATCAAAAAAAAAGCTTCCTCTTTATGGTAGATAAGAGGAAGCTTTTGGTGAGTCAGGTCGTTGTACACGTCGCTTTCAAAATCGGGGGCTCCGTCAATCTACCCGGTACCAGGTTTGTGTTCGGTATAGAAACAGTATGTAGCCCCGTACCATCAATTTTCCGTCTTCAATCCACAGCTTGCAATTATAAATTTTCCCTTTTTTGGGATCGAGGATGGTGCCATCCACATATTCATCGCCGTCCTTTACCATATCTTTTATAATTTCCATACCGATTGTTTTTTGTTTATAGCGGGGATCGTCTTCCGGGCACTTATCACATATAGGATCGGGGTCTTCACCCGGCTTACGAAAAAGTGAGTCGATGCGGCCGTAATACTTGCCGTCTCTTTCGTAGATGCTTACAATGGATTTGGGTTCGCCGGTTTCGTCATCGATCGTTTTCCAGCGGCCCACAATCGAATTATCCTGCGCGTTTAACAGCCCGTTAAACGAAATGAAAACCAATACGGCACTAAGAATTTTTAGGGAAGAGTGCATACGCCATCCTTTCACTTGGGATTACAATTAAATTCGGGGTATAACAATATAAGTGTTCCAGACCGATTCTGTCAACAGAGAAATGCCGAAGAAATGTTATTTAATGCAAAAATATTCAAAAAAAAGAAGATAAATTCGTTGTTGTTTAAATTTTGAAATGGTTATAAATTCAGGAAAGTAAAAAAAATAGAAAAACTGATTCACCAAAGGAGGCAACCATGGGTGAGTTAGATGGTAAACGCCTGTTAATGTTTGTAGAAAATATGTATGAAGATCTGGAACTGTGGTATCCGAAAATTCGCCTGAGCGAAGCCGGAGCGGAAGTCATCGTCGCCGGCCCGGATACCGGTAATATTTATCTGGGCAAAAACGGTTATCCCTGTAAGCCGGATGCCCGAATCGCTGATATGCGGGCGGAAGATTTTGACGGATTGGTTTTAGCTGGCGGATTTGCGCCGGACAAACTACGCCGCGATGCCAAAGTATTGGATCTGACCCGCCAAATTCATAATGCCGGTAAATTAATCGCCCATATTTGCCACGCCGGGTGGATACCTATTTCAGCAGGCATTATGAAGGGTTATAAATGCACTTCCACCCCCGGTATAAAGGACGATTTAATCAACGCCGGAGCGCAATGGGTGGATGAGCCGCTGGTAATCGACCGTAATATGGTTTCCAGCCGTCGTCCGGACGACCTGCCGCAGTTTTGCCAGGGGATTATAGAAGTAATAACAAAACAACGACAGGGACAGTAAATTGAAACATGGGGCTGAACAACAAAGGATTTTAGACGGAACAGACATAATTCTATTGGGGGAAAACAAACGCCAACCCAAACCCTAAAATACCGTCCCGCATTAATCGGATTGCGGTTGGCACAATGATTTTACACACCAAGAACATCTATTTCTTCAATTGTCCCTACGGGACAAATTTATTGTTTGTGGATTCCATTTTACCCATATTTGAAAATATGGGCTATAGGCATTCCATCGCTTCGCGATGGTTTTTGTGAACATTTGGCATTTAGATTCGTCCCGGCAGGGACGAGGTGCCTTTAGCCCACAAATTCATTTGTGGGAAAACAAATACCCGATCCCATCCCCAATACCGTCCCGAAGGGGACGGGATGCCGTAAAATCGGGCAAAAAGTTATTATTTTGTAAAAAAAGATCCGTTGGTAATTGTGCCGAAGGGTCTTCTGATTTATTTAAATCATTTACCTCCTTTGTTCCGAAATCGTTAAAATCTTGTAAAATTTTGACCGATATCCAAAAAATACATGTAAAATTCAAACTACGGCCGAAAAAATATTACCCTGAACAACAGCTCGGTTTGAAGCTGAATCAAATTCCTTCTTGTCAGATGCATGCCTTTTTATATGTTCCCTTAAGGAAACGAAATAATAACATTTTGAATACTTTCATGAATCAGAATATCCAGAGAAAAAGAGCGAAAAATGTATTTTATCGATCACAGTTATTCGCAAACCTTTTAAATTTCCCGTAATATGAGTAAAAAATTAGAAAATACCTTAGCAACTCATCTTTCCTTTCAAGGAGAGTCCCTCCAATATTTTCGCAATTCCCAGGAAATTGATTTTTTACTGGAAGATAAAATTCCACTGCAGGTGTGTTACACCTTATCCGAGCCAACCACATTTGAAAGGGAAATTCAGGGATTGATAAAATACCTTGAATTTGCAGGAAGCAAGACGGGCTACATTATAACGTGGAACGAATCGAAGACGATCAAAAAAGGGAATAAAACCATCAACATATTACCGGCCTGGTATTTTTTACTCTTTGGTATGCATCCGTAGATTGGGGTTATTTTCTATTGCATAAAGCTAAAGGCATCCCATCGTCCCGCGTTGGAGTTTAAACAATCATTATTAAAATTCGTCCTGTCAGGTACGAGGCGCCATTAAGCCATAAATTCATTTGCGGGAAAACTCAGGCCAATATAGCCTCTATTTCCCGCAATTCTCTTTCCTCGAAATCCAAATGCTCAAGAGCGCCGATCAGTTCTTCAATCTGGGCGGGCGTGTGGGCACCGATAAGCGCTGAGGTTATTTCCGGAAGGCGCAGCGTCCAGGCCACAGCCATTTGAGCCATGCTTTGCCCGCGCGCATTGGCGATTTGGGATAGTTTTTTTACTTTCTCTATCGCTTCCCCGGTTATGTGTTCACTTTTTAAGAATCCATGCGGATTGGCGGCGCGGGAGTCGTTCGGGATACCGTTAAGGTATTTATCCGTAAGCAGCCCCTGGGCCAGAGGCGAAAAAACAATACAACCCAAGCCCTCACGTTTCAAAACATCCGTTAAACCGGATTCGATGTTTCTGTAAAACATATTATATTTCGGTTGATGGATAATAAAAGGTGTGTTTAACTTCTTTAAAATTTTAGCCATATCCGTAGTCTGCCGCGGATTATAATTGGATACGCCCACATACAGCGCCCGTCCGCTGTGCACGATATGATCCAGAGCCAGCGCCGTTTCGTGCAGAGGCGTTTCGGGATCGGGGCGGTGGTGATAAAAAATATCCACGTAGTCCAGTCCCATGCGTTTCAGGCTTTGATCCAGGCTGGCAATCAGATATTTGCGCGAGCCGAAATCGCCGTACGGGCCGGGCCACATGGGCCAGCCGGCTTTGGTGGAGATAACCAATTCATCCCGGAAGGGTTTGAGATCATTCCGAAAAATGCGGCCAAAGTTTTCCTCGGCTGAACCGGGCGGCGGGCCGTAGTTATTGGCCAGATCAAAATGGGTAATACCCAGATCAAAGGCTTTGAAAATCATCGCTCGGGCGTTTTCGAAATGATCCACATGTCCGAAATTATGCCAAAGTCCCAGGGAAACAACAGGCAGTTTTAAACCACTCCGGCCGCAGCGACGGTAGTGCATTATATCATAACGATGAGCATCCGGATTGTAAGGCAAAATGATCTCCTATGGCTTGGGTTGACGGAGTATTGAAGTGCTGGAGTGTTGCTTTTTCAATCCCATAACTCCACCACTCCAATACTCCACTAATCCGGTATTTCAACATTCCGTTTCTCAGAAGTTATAAGCAAAACCAATCCAGGGCAAGAAGGGAAAGCCGCTGATGCTCGCTCCCGTTAAATAGAAGAAACCCAGGTCTGCTGCCAGGCTTTTACCGAAGAAACGCACCCCGGCGGAAAGAACGGGATCTTCGCCCTGGACGCTGAACCAGTTTTCACTGATTAATTTAATACTTTGGGATACCCGTACCTCTCCCCCCACCATAAATATGGGATCGTTGATTTCTTCGCCGTCTGATATGGGCACCACCATGGCAGCCGTCAATGCCGATTTCTCATCCCCGTAAGTAGCGGCCAGATTCACCAGGGGCTCCAGGTCATCAAATCCGGTTGTCGTTAGTAAATTTACCCCGGCGGCCACGGCAAACTGACCGCTTCTATAAATTCGAAATTGGGGATTTATATAGACCACTTGCGTGGATGATCCCGGAATTAAAGTTACCCCTCCCGCTAAACTGATATAATCGCTGATGCCATATCCGAACGTGGGAAAAAAGATTTCGTAAGCGGAAAAATATCCGCGCCCTTTCTTTAGGGTTCTTCCGGTGGGACCCAGAAACAAACGGGTGTTGTTAGGGTCGTCATGCCAATAGGCTCCGGATTTTATCTGGCCGGAAACCTTCACAATCGATTCGATGCTTTCCGCCGGGATTTTAATATCCAAATTCGAAAGGGTTACCAAATATAAATAGAGATCATTCTTTTCTTTAATTTTTCCGATAAATTCACTGCCATCGTTTGTTACAATGCGTACCGTATCTCCGACGGCTACGTTTTGGTATTCATCTGCGGGTTGGGCAATAAGAGGTAAAATACAAATGAAAATAAGTGGAAAAATAAATGAGAGGCGCATTTTTATCTCCTGTTTTTGTTCCACAATAATTTATCGATTAAGTCTTTGCGACCAAGCCGATTCAACACGGAACGAATCCATTGTTTGTTTTCCGGTTTATACCAGAAGAAAAAGCGTTTCTGATCCCGTTTATCCTTCACTGAGCGGGGCGTAAAAACCGGTTTCAAAGTGTAAGGATGATACCCTGCATAATAGATCACCGTGGCCACCGTCATGGGCGTGGGGGTAAAATCCTGCACCTGCTGCAAGCGAAAACCCAACGATTTTGTTTCGGCTGCCAGTTCGGCCATGTCTTCCAGAGTACATCCGGGATGACTGGAAATAAAATAGGGCACCAGCGGCTGCTCTTTACCGGCGCGGCGGTTGGCGCGGTCATATTTTTCTTTAAATTTGTAGAATAATTTAAACGACGGTTTGCGCATAATTTTCAAGGTATTGTCGGCTGAGTGTTCGGGCGCCACTTTGAGCCTTCCGGAAACATGATGGCGCACCAACTGATCGATATATTCGTTGTAATGATTTACCTTTTCCTCTTCGGGCGTGCGTCCCACCAGCAGATCGTAACGGATTCCGCTGGCAACAAAAGCATTTTTAACTTTGGGATGTCCCGCTACTTTACGATAAATATCAATCATTGGTTGATGATCGGTGTTCAGGTTATAGCATTTTACCGGAAAGATGCAGGAAGCGCTTTGACAGCGGGCACAAATGGATAAATCCTTGCCCATCATACGGTACATATTGGCCGAAGGCCCGCCAAGGTCGCTGATAGTACCGCGGAAGTCGGGCATGCGCGTTACCGCCTCCACTTCACGCATAATCGATTCCGACGAACGGCTGGCCACAAATTTACCCTGATGAGCCGAAATAGTGCAAAAACTGCATCCGCCGAAACAGCCACGGTGCATGGTGATGGAATGGCGGATCATTTCGTAAGCCGGAATGGAGCCTTTTTTCCGATATTTGGGATGGGGCAGCCGGGTATAAGGCAAATCAAAAGAAGCGTCCATTTCCCTTTCAGTCATCACGGGATAAGGAGGATTGACAACGATTTGTTGTTCGCCAATCCGCTGTACCAACCGCCGGGCCTGCATTTTATTGGATTCGATTTCGATATATTTAAAATTGCGGGCAAAGGCTATTTTATCCTGCAGGCAGGTCTCATGAGAGGCCAGCTCCAATGTTTCCCATTTTTTTTGCTTGGGCAGCGGTTCGTCAGCGGCAAGCAGAACGGCTGTTTGAGGAATGGTTTTCAAGCTGGCCGGGGGTACGCCTTTTTCCAGCAGGTGCAGGATTTCCCGCAAAGGCTGCTCGCCCATTCCATAGATGAGCAAATCGGCACCGCTTTCAAACAGGATACCCGGCTTTAATTGATCCGACCAGTAATCGTAGTGGGTCAACCGCCGCAGGGAAGCCTCGATACCGCCGATAATCACCGGAATATCGGGATAGAGCTTTTTCAGAATGCGGGTGTACACCGTTACGGCGTAATCGGGCCGCAAACCGGCCATACCGCCCGGCGAATAGGCATCGTCCGAACGCCGCCGACGGTGCGCGGTGTAATGATTGACCATGGAATCCATACTGCCGGCTGTTACGCCAAAAAATAAACGCGGGGCGCCCAGCTTTTTAAAATCCCTTAAATCGTCGCGCCAGTTGGGCTGGGGCACAATGGCCACACGTAAGCCCGTGCTTTCGATTAGCCGTCCGACCACGGCCGGACCGAAAGCCGGATGGTCGATGTAGGCGTCACCGGAAAACAGGATAACATCCAACTGCTGCCAGCCGCGTTGTTTCACCTCTTTGGCGGTAATAGGCAGCCAGGCATCCGAATCTTTGGCGGTTGGAATTGTAGTTTTTTTCACGGGGTGTAAATTAGAGGATTTCAGATAAAATAACAATGCTAAAAAAGTCACTCTGTGTTTGGAGCGTTTTCTCCATTGTTATTATAGAGGAAGGCCGGAAGGATGATAAAGCTAATAAAGGAAGGAATTTATATTAATGATGTTAGCCATCTAAAAAACAAAGAATTCAGCTATTTTTTCCCTCTTAAATTGACGCTAAAGAAAAATAGACGATTAATTGTAAATATAGGTTTTCTTAGTTATTCTGCCGATTTTTGGCGTACGAAAGTCCGGCACCAGATGCCGTAGCAATTTTAATATTCTATCGTTTTGTTCTCCTGAAAGGCTGTATTGAATGACCGTGTTATAGGCTTCTACATCGAGGCCGTTCTTATGAAAAAATTGTGTGGCTTTAAATATTTTGGGATGATTGGTGGGAATGGGATTTTCATCTTTATACCATAACTCCTCATACAATTTTTCGCCGGGCCGTATACCGCTTATCTGTATGGGGATATCTTTGTAAGGAGTATATCCGGATAGTCGAATAAGGTTTTCGGCAATTTGAATTATCGGAATTTGTTCACCCATGTCCAGTATCATAATATCGCCATGTTCGCCAATTGAACCGGCTTTTAAGGTCAGGCTTACCGCTTCCGGGATGGTCATAAAATAACGCCTCATTTCCGGATGCGTTACAGTAAGAGGACCGCCTTTTTCAATCTGTTGTTTAAAAAGAGGTATGACACTGCCATTGCTGCCCAATACATTGCCAAAACGAACAATTATAAAACTGGTATCGGAATCTTTAAAGAAATGTAATAAGCTCATTTCGGCAACCCGTTTCGTACACCCCATGACGCTGGTTGGGCATACCGCTTTATCCGTAGAAATAAGGACAAATTTTGTCGCATGGTGTTTTTCCGCCAGACCGGCTAATACGTAGGTACCGTACACATTGTTTTTAACCGCTTCGGCCGGAAATTTTTCCATATATGGTACATGCTTGTATGCCGCAGCATGAAAAATGTATTGCGGACGATATTGTTTAAATACCCTCTCAACCATGGCTTTGTCTGTAATATCCGTAACCACGGTCTCGTAACGTATCTCCGGATATCGGGTTTCGAGTTCTTTTTCCAGATATAATAAATTGTTTTCGTTACGATCGAGTAGGATTAATTTGGTAATATTATAGGAGTAAATCTGTCTGGCCAGCTCGGAACCGATTGAACCGGCCGCACCGGTAACCAGAACCGTTTTATGGGCGAATTCTCTGCGCAATTCCACCTGATTAATCATAACCAGTTCCCGATTCATCAGATCTTCCAGACGTACTTCTCTCAGTTTTGTAAGGGAATGCAGTCCGGATAAGATCTCGTTGATGCCGGGTACGGTTTTGCATTTTATATTTTTAGCAATGCAAGGTTTACAATGCTTTAGAATTTGAGCCATTTGAGCTCGTGTCGCCGAGGGTATGGCAATAACGATTTCATCTATTCTAAATTTGTCCAACAGTACCCCGATGTCTTTAATAGGACCATATATCTTTACATTATGCAAATACAAGCCCCACTTTTTAGGATCATCATCCAGGATGGCCAGTGGAATATAATCAATCTTTCCCGAAACCATCTCGCGTATAAGTCCTTCGGCTGCTTCACCTGAACCGAGTATGATACACTTTTTAGTCGTAGAGGGGTTACGGTGGTTATTTGAATCCTTAATAAGGGTAGCCAAATGCCGACACGCTATACGGCTGCCTCCGAGAAACATAATAGTTAAAAACCAGTCAATAAGAATAACGGAACGCGGATATCCTTTAAACCCGATTAGCGCGAACAGAATAAGCGCAAACAGTGCATTATTGAAGGAGCTTACTTTAATTATTTTAATCAGATCGCTGATACCGGTAAATTTCCAGATTATCCGGTGGATATTGAAATAAATGTAGGTAAATATTTTAATACCAAGCACAACAGGCAGGGTAAAAAACATCATTTTCAGAAATTGAGATGGAATAATAAAATCAAAGCGCAGGAAGAAAGAAATAATGTAAGAGAGAAAGATGAGCTGAAAATCAATAAAAATAATTACGGATTTGTTTTGAATTCTCTCCAGAGAATTCTCAAAAAACACACTTACTCTGGACATAACACACCTCACAAAGGTTAAAATGGCAGGACTTAATACTTATGATGATTAAACAGAAGCGCTAAGAAGGAGAGTTCTCACAGACTGTTTTTCAAAACGTCTGTAACATATCGAACGTTTTCTTTGCTTAGATTGGCAAAGAATGGAAGGGCAATGGTTCGTTTGGACAAACTTTCCGTTACCGGAAAATCGCCTTCTTTATAACCGAACCGGGCGGCCATAAAGGGTTGCAGATGAATGGGACTAAAGTAATTACTACATGCGATACCTTTCTTTCTTAAATGGGATAATATTTCATCACGGCTTTTTTTACTGTATAAAGGCGAAAGGGCTACCACAAATACAAACCAACTTTTTTTACAATTGGCCGGGATTTGCTGGGTGGTTAATTCGGGCACATCATGTAATTGTTCCAGATACCATTGGGCTACGCGCGTTCTTTTGTCCAATATTTCGGACAGACGTTCCATCTGGGCGATACCCAGAGCACAATTGATATCGGATAGGCGGTAATTATAACCGAGACGTTGATGCTGTAACCAGCCGGAGGTATCACCACGACCCTGATTGCGCAAACTGCGACATAGTGCAGCCAAAGATTCATTATCGGTTACAATTATGCCGCCTTCGCCGGTGGTTATCTGTTTATTAGGATAAAAAGCAAATACGGCACAGTCACCCAGGCTGCCAGCCTTACGCTTTTTGTATTCTGCGCCAATAGCTTCTGCTGCGTCTTCGAGGACACGAAGATTGTATTTCTTAGCAATTTTGTTTATAGCATCCATCTCCGCAGGAAGGCCAAACACATGAACGGGAATAATGGCTTTGGTGCGTTCGGTTATTTTTTCTTCAATTTGCCGGAAATCGATGTTGTAGGTATCCGGATCGATATCGACAAAAACCGGTTTCGCGCCTTCGAACAGAGCGGCATTGGATGTGGCAATAAAACTGAACGGCGACGTAATCACTTCGTCGCCCGGGCCGATCCCAAAACTTTTAATACAGCAATGTAAGGCACTGGTGCCACTGTTCACCGCAACGGCAAATCGGGTTCCCACATAATCGCTCACTTTTTTCTCGAACTCCGGTAGTTTCGGGCCAAGACTCAGGTTGGGTGTTTGCAGCACTTCCATTACATAACGGCGTTCCAAATCGGTAATATCCGGTTGAGAGAGAGGTATTTTAAATTCTTTCATCGTCATTATTGCCTCGGGATAAATGATGCCCCGGCTTCGTGAAGGAGAGATTTTCGCCCTGTTTTTTATAAACCAGATGTTCATAACTACCCGGTTCTATTATGATTTCATCCAGATAACGCAGCAGTATCTTCGGGGATAATTTGGGCGGAGGAATTCTTTCTCCCTTTACAACGTAACGTATCATGAAATCCACTTCATTAAAACCGGCATAGGCCCGCAGTGGGGTTGTACCGGAAAAGCGGGCGTTTATTTCGAACACTTTGGGCTGACCGTCATCCATGCGGAATTGCAGATTGAGCGGTCCAAAACCACGCAGTCTTTTAGCAATTTCGGCTAGCATATCATTGGCCTCAAATCCGGGTAGAACATAGGCGCGGTAGGTGTTGCCGTCCCGCAGATCGCGTCGCATAGTAACGACGGATCGTATTTCTGTACCCAGAGTGAGTACACCGCTGGTATATTCGTGATGGGCGTCGGCTACACATTCCTGAATAATCGGTTCCGATGTGGCCTGCAGAGCCTCACGTAGTTCATGTTCGTTCCGAACAGTGCGTACACCGGCAGATCGCGCTCCCCGGCGGGGTTTAACAATCAACGGGAAACCGCAGCTTTGGACCAGGCGATCCGCTTCATCCGCCAATACCGATTGCGGGTATGGGAAACCATTTTCTTTTAAAAATTTATAGGTGAGCCATTTATCATCGGCGATGCGGATAACCTGCGGCGGACTTACAATAACATGGGATCCGGTATTATTTTCTATAAAATCTTTATTTTCGGCAAAGATAAGCAGCTCAACGTCCGTACCGATGAGAATGACTTCCGGTTTTTCCGCTTTAAGGATCGACCAGATGCGCTCTAAATACTCTTCGCTGTCGGCCATCGGAATTAGATAGGCTTTATCGGCCCAATACAGACCAACCGCATGCGGATTCGGATCAGCCGCAATTATGGTATATTTTGTTTCGGCAAGGCACAAGCTTTTGATAATGCCCTGTCCTAAAAGGGCGCCTGCACCGGTGACAAATACTTTCATGATCGGCCCACTCCAAGTAAACGCAGTGAATCACGACACAGTCCCAATTCCTCCAGACGGTGCACATCCGATCCGATAGAAACATAAGGATTTATTTCGCGGTAAACCGGAAGGACGGTTTTAATATCTTTCAGATACGACGCGTTCAGTTCCACGGCAACATTGCGTTTTTTACTCAGTTCCAGCAGTTCGGCCAGCAGGTTTTGCGGAAAGTTTCCATGATGACGGGCGTACATGCCTCCCGGATGCGCCAGTACATCGATGGGAGCATAAAGTAGCAGAGCGCTGGCCAATTCAAACTCCATACGGGAAAAATCATCTTCGGTAATCCATGTAAAATCCAGATAGCCGCCTGCTCCATCCGGGAAACGATGCACACTACCCAAAATGATCTCACAGCGATCGAGTATGCGCTCGCTCACATCCAACGTTCCGTGTACATTGAGTATCTTGGTTTCGCATCCGATATATATTTCGATTCCGCCGGTCCTGCGCCGTACCTCTTCAATCTCATCTGCAAACTCGTTAAACCAGTCGGTATCTTTACGGACATGTTCGGTGAAGGCAATTCTTTTTAATCCGATCTGCCGTGCCCGATTTACGATTTCCTCAATGCCGGCCTGGCCGTCGGTACGATTTGTATGTATTTGCAAATCACAATTTATATCATCTTCCGTCAGGTCGTTAAATCGTTTAAACATAACGCTCTTTGTTTTGTGGTGATGATGTTTCAAAATCTTCGATAATATCCGGAGTCTGTTCTTCGGTATATCCTTTGGAAAGAATAATGTTTTTAACCGTCCTGAGCATGATTTTTAAATCCAGCCAAAGGGACCAATGATCGATATACCATAGGTCATACTCGATTCGTTTTGACCAGGGAATCAGCCCCCGTCCTTCTACCTGAGCCAGTCCGGTAATACCCGGTTTAACCAGTAAACGTCGATGCTGCTTAGCCGAATAACGCTCTACCTGATAAGGCAAACCGGGTCTCGGGCCGACAAAACTCATCTCTCCTTTTAACACATTAAACAGCTGGGGGAGTTCATCCAGGCTTGTTTTACGCAGAAACCGGCCCACGCGGGTTATACGGGGATCATTTTTTGCAATGCCATAACCCAGGCCCATGTTTTCGGCATTCTCTACCATAGTCCGGAATTTATATATATAAAACAGTTTACCGTTTTTTCCGGCGCGCGCCTGTTTAAAAATAACTTTTCCCGGATTATCCAGTTTTATTACCAGAGAAATGATGACAAAAAGCGGAGATAAAAGTATCAGGCTAATCAATGCCAGACAAAAGTCCAACACAATCTTAATTCGCTGTGATATGATTTTTTTGTACATAGTTAAGCTATCAGCTATGAATCCTGGTAGGTGAAATATTGAACTCCAAATCTTTTATACCTTTGGAATGAAGTCGTTCATAAATTTCCATTTGCTTGTTAAGAACCGTTTCTTCATCATAAACGGCACGGGCAATAGTATGAGAGTTCTTCTTAAAGATTTTAAGTTGAGGAATATTACTAAGTAATGAAATCAGTTTGTCGCTTAAGTCTTCAACATTTTTAATGTCAAATAAGAAGCCGTTCCGGCCGGGAATCACCTCTTCGCGGCAGCCCCGTATATTGCCGGCTATAATGGCACAATTCATGGCCATCGCTTCTAAAACTGAACGAGGTTTACCTTCGCGGTAAGAGGGCATACAAAAAATATCCGTAAGAGCCAATATCTGCGAAATGTCCTCCCGAAAGCCGGTAAAAATAATGCGCGGATGATTTCGATAGGGTTTTAATTCTTCTTCCGGTATTCGATCGCGATCCGTAGCTAAGGCCGATCCCACAACCAACAAAATTGCGTTATTCATGTCGATTGCTGTAAAAGCTCTTAGTAAATCCATTACTCCTTTTTCATATACCAAACGGCCTATAAAAGTAACTACAATGTATTCCGGTTCCAGGCCAAGTTCACTGCGCAATCTGTTCACTTCTACCGCTGAAACGGAAGCCGGATTAAACCGCACGTGCACATCTACACCGTTACCGATATAAAAAAGATTTTGGCCGCGTAAGAATTTTTTTTCTTTGGCTAATTTGTAATCCTCTTCACTCTGGAAAAACATGATATGGGTGCAACAGTAAGCCAGGATTTTCTCGATGGTATAAAACAAATGATATTTAAGACGAGACATATTTTCGTGAAAATAGAACCCGTGAACCGTATAAATAATTACGGCCTTCCCATATAATTTGGCCGCTATTCGGCCCGTAAACGCAGAAACAGGAGCATGTACATGAATGATATCATATTGATTTGTACGCATAAGCCGGTATAATGCGCGGATATTTTTCAGGATGGCCCAGAGAGATAGGGAACGGGGAACAGACACATTATGGATTACATAGCCCTGCCGACGTAACGGATCGCTGTAGCGACCACGCGAACAGACGGTTTCCACGGTAAACCCGTTATCCTGTAAGCGGTCGATCAACGGCAAAAGCAGATGTTTTACCGTTTCATCAACGGATGTAATTTGCAGTACCTTCATTGATCAGCACATCGGCTGGGTCTGGTTTAATGCCAAAGAATGCAGGCAACTCTCTCATCGGCAGATTGACCAATCGTCCTGCATCTTCAAGATTTTTTACATGTTTGAAAATTTCTTCCAATCCGGCCAAAAGGCGGGTAGGATCGCTGGCCAGATTAAAAGGATGTAACCACAGATGAAAAATTTTTCCCTGCGCAACCGCTTTATTTATACCCATTTTTGCCTTTCGTACCCTGGCCCTAAGCGGAATGAGCTTACGCAGTCCTTCCATGGACTGGTACATCATATTACCGTTGGTATAAAACAGGTTATCGTTATCCCGATGCAACGTATCCGCCGCCGGCGGCACGGCCAGCAAATCGTCCAGAAAATGGAGTATTTTTCGTAGTAAGGGGTGGCGGAATCGATTGTACCACTCTGTTCCTTCGCCACGGTATATTCGGAACCCATATTTGGCCAGTACGGTTTGATGGGCAATGCTGTTTTTAGGATAGACAAACGAATCCATTTGAATATTTAATGCCTGTGCCGCAAAAACCGCCAGCCGGATGTCCGTATCGGCACAGGCCCAGTGGCATCCCGGGTCTCCGAATATTTGATGGGCGAAAGAGTGGGAAGCAATTTCCTGGGGTACGGCGCAAGAACGGATTTTGTTTACGATGTCCATACCGTACCACAGCGGATCCTCTTGCAATGATGTACAGGGATCGTCCTCGAACCAGTCGCCGGGGTGCCAGCTATAGGCAGGCCGGATTGCCTGAGGGTGTTTCACACCGTTTTCGTCCGGATGACAGGCATCCAGCATTAAATGGCCAACCACCGCCCAAGTGGCACGAATATTGTAAGTTTCCAACAAATCGAGCAGTTGCTGGATACAATACCGTGTACGAAACATCTGAGTTTTTTTTAGAGGGTCTTTCACCCGTACAAAATTTCCCCAGGCCAGTTCGGTATCGAGGCTAAGTACAAATACGGCGGGATTGGAGGATGTGTTATGATTCATTGGTTTAAAATGTTAATTTTCCTTGAACTATGCGTTCCTTAATCTATTCAGCTTAGGATTAAGCGTGTTGATATTTTTCGATGCCAAAACCTATTGCCAAAAATCCCCAAAAAAAGCGGATATTTTCTATGTTCATGACCAGAGCCTGAGTAACGAAAGCTAAAAGTATGGTAAGTATAATTTTTGGCAGCAAATTATTTGCCCTAACGTACCAAAACAGATTTAAAAAAACATGAGTCAGCAGTCCCAGAAAGATTAAAAGATTTAGAATTCCCGTTTCGCTGGCAATACTAATATAGGTGTTGTGAGCGGCGTTAAATTTTGTGCCTTCCGTTTCCACTAAGTTATTGGCAGCGAAAATAAAGTTTCCTTTACCCACCCCTAAAAAGGGATAATTCTCAATAATTTTAATGCCCATTTTCCAGAGATGAGTACGTTCACCCAGGTTGTCTTCGCTATCCAGTCTTGAAAAGGTTTCGAGACGGCTGATATTATACGATAAATCGATATCGGTGAAGGCCAGGGAAAATGAAAAAACCAGTGCCACAAAAAACAACGATAGAATGATGCGCAGTTTATATTTGTTTTTATATAAAATAAAGAAAAGAAATGAAAGCGTCAGCCCAAGCAACGCGCCGCGCGAGGCACTAACTATGATACCGAAAATAAAAAACAGAGTGGCAAAAAGGTAGATTTTTTGTTGAAACTTGAGATATAAATACAGCGATATATAAACGGACGCATTGAGATACATGGCAAATAAATTTGGATTAGCAAATGAGCCCTGGATACGGTAATCCAATGAAAAATCCGGATTATGCGTCACCAGACCAAACAGCCCCAAAAGTACTTCAAAAACTGAAATAATCACCCAATATTTGAAAAAAAGATGAATTTCGTCTGTGGTTTCCAGATAAAAATAAAAAATGAAAAAATAAATGACCACTACCAAAAATTTAATAACTTCGACCATAGTGAAAAAAACCGATTGCGTCTTAGCAATCCAGATCATCGAAACAAGAGTGGATATTAAAGTAACCGCTACGAACAAGTAAAACAAAGCCAGGTTGGGGAAAACGAGTTCTTTTCTATTGCTTAAGAAAGTAAGCATAATATGAATAAGAATTAGGATCAGTACGAAATCACAAACGGCAAAATTTATTTTTTTCCCACCTATCTCAATAATCTTCATTAAGGGGATACTGATGGCAAGCAGAACGATGAGACATCTTCTGACCATGCGAATCAATCTTTCTGTAATAATTAATCGATAGTACTTTTTTGAAAATGAAGTTTTAAAAAAATATGTACTTTTTTAAAAGATAATAAATAGAGAAGCAGAACAATGAAGCCGGAATATTTTATCATGGAAAATAAAAAGGTGAGTAATAAATGAATTTTATCCGGATGCAACGGATCAGTATCCGGACTAATGAAATGAAAAAATATCAGGGAGAAAACCGCTAACAGTAACACTTTAGTCAGATGGATAATAAATTCCCACTGGAAAAGGCGAATGACAAAAAAGTGGATAAAGGCAATAAAAGCGATAGCTAAAAGAGCATAAGATATGGAAAAAGCCAAAGCGATACCTTTGAAACCGAGAATTTTGCTAAGGCCAAAGGCCAATATAATGTTAAAGACAGCACCTGCTAAATATAATGCGGCAACAATTTTGGTTTTTTTAATACTATACAAAAGATTAGTGGAAACAACCACAAGATTGTAACCCAGTACGGAACCCACATAAAACTTAAGCGCCAGTCCGGTTTGTGCAACCGAGTATTGGTCAAATTTACCGTAGCCCAGCACCAGGCTTACAATGGTAGTAGAATGATAAAATATAAATACAATTACAGGAACAACTACAAAAAGCGAATTGATCAAACTTTTTTGTAGTTTTTCTTTTACAACGTTCTTATTACCTGCCACCACCGATTTAGCCAGATCAGGCAAAAATATAGTCATAAATGAAAAAGGGATAACCATAATGGCCATGTTTAGTTTTTCCGCATAACTCAGAAAGGAAATACTCCCCTGGGGTAGAAAGGAAGCAAAAAATTTATCAAATACCGGAATAATATTAATAAAAACAGCAGACAGCAGGAGTGGCCAGGCCAGCCTTACCGTTTCGATCAACTCGCTGCTGAACGGTTTGAATCGAATCTTAATATTTCTAAAAACAAATCGTTTTTTCAGCGCATTATAAAAAATGATAAGTTGTATCGTATAACTCATACTCCAGGCGATTATAAGTGCATATAAATTAAATCGATTATATAAAAGATAGAATAAAGCCAAAGTCACAATACCACTCATAATCGGAAGGACAGAAATATACACATATTCTTCTCTGGCATTAAATATACTGGTCAGATAGTGGTTCAGTCCCTCAAGGACGATAAGTCCTGCAGCCGCAATCAACAAATATCTACTTTGAATTTGAATATCTTCGGGAATTCCGGGAGCGACCAAAGAGATCATCTGGTTGGAAAAGATAATAACCGAGATGGCAATAGCTATTGTAAGAAACAAAATGTTGTTAAATAGTTCTACCTTAAAATCCTTTTTATTCTCATTTTTTTCCACCTCAATCAATTTGGGAATGAGAATATTTTTGGAGGAAACCATTAGAACATCGGTAATGAAACGAGGAACGGCGATAGCAACGAAAAATGCATCCATAACCCTTCCGGTGCCGAAAAGGGTGGATAACATCACCTGCAATACGAGGTTTAGAACCCGCTTAAAATAGGTAGAAATGGATACGAGTAAGAAATTTTTAAGTTTTTTCATTTGGCATAGTAAAGAAAATCGGAGGGAACGTATCTAACGCTCTGTTGGTTTTATTTGAATGTTCTCCGGGGCGGATATAGCGGGACGCCAATCCACCACATAGGAATTTACGGGCCCGTTTGCGTTATCCCAATTACTGGCCCACATCACTCTGCTACCATCCGGGGACGGTACCGCATGGGCCTCGGTATAATAACCATTTAAGATGGTATGCATATGTACAAGCCGCTCTACTTTCATACTACCATCCAGTTTTACGGCAACGATTTCATCAAGATAAGGCGGCCATTTATCACCGCGATACTGAAAGCTGACATACACCCAACCGGGGCGGTTATAATTACGTGCCGATGTATGGCTGGCGTAGCCTCCCTTTGTCAATACGGTAACTGTGCCATCGCTCAACCGCCTTTTAATTACCCGCCCTTCATCCGGGGCGGATTTTGAAACACCGACCGCCACTTCGTCACCATTTTGATCTACGGTCAAGTCATAGTGACTGGGACGGCCATATTCGCTCCAAATTGAACCCATTTGTTTACCGTAAATATCAAAAACAAGTGTGTTATCTCTTTTGCCGTTAATGGTAGCGTTTACCACTATATAATTTCCCAAAGCCGAAATCGACACCCAATCGATATCATATCCGTCAAGCACAATATCAGGATATTTTTTCTTTGCTTCCATATCATAAGCAAAAGTTACCTTTTTGCCATCCGACCGTGTGCCTAAAGGGGCAATCCACCGTCCATCGTAGGAACAGTTTCCTTCATAAGGACCGAATTTAAGATTTGTATAATCCTTAAAAGATTTAATAACGGTAATATTGTCGGTATGTATGTTCCATAATCCGATTTCATTATCCCTAACATAGATACGCACATCCGGATTTTGGGGATGCCAACGGTCTTCTCCGGGGCTGCTTTTACTGAATAACACCTGGTAGGTCTGTCCATCCAGGTAAATCGGATTTGGTGAGCTCTGATTGCGGTCAATTCGAATAAGTGTCTGATCAGCATTCCAGGGTTGATCTTTGGAATAATGGTGACGGGCTATCGAAGCCCATTGGCCGTCCAATACCGGTGTACCGGCGTCACCTGTTATCCGAATGACCGGCGCTTTAAACACAGGGTCTGTTAGTGGTTGTAAATAAGCAGGCCGATCAATTTGTGGCTCAGGATATAAAATAACATCCGGATCCGTTATCGGTTGAACGAGTGTTTTTTCCTGTGCACCGGCTAAACCGATAAATATATATAGCACAAAAAAATAAAAGTTTATATTAGAATTTTTCCGGTTTCCCATTTTGAGTCCTGTTTATCCGTTCGTTTACGCCACAAAACCTATCTTCAAAATATATGCCAAACTATACCCTAAAAGGAAATACAAACCGGATTAAATATCTAAGATAAGAATCTGTTTGAATAACTGAGTAATAATTGCTCAACTTTTATTATTGTTGTAGATGGAGTTCATTCTCCTTTTTATAATATCCATATCCGTAACCATATTTATAGCGATGCGGAGAACTGTTAAGGTTACATGCGTTAAGTACAAAACCGATGATATTCAGGTCGGCATGTCCAAGCTCTTCTATCGCAAATTTCAATCCGTCTTTTATTGTATGACGAGGTTTGACAATCATCAAAACTTCTTTAACCAGGTTTCCTAGTACCAGTGTGTCGATAATACGTGTAACAGGGGGTGTGTCAATCAGGATAAAATCATAGTTATTCCGCGCTAAATGTAGAAATTCTTTCAACTTAGGCAATTCAAGAAGTTCACTGGAATTTTCCACATTTCCACTCCCTGCACTGAGAATCCTCAAATGTAATTGGGTTTCTGTATCTTTGAAGGGATTAAACAGGATGGGCAAAGAGTTTTCATTCATAAGGAAATCCTTGATCGAGGGAAAAGATTTCGGAATATCAAAAAATCGGGATATCCCCGCTTTTTTTAAATCCCCATCAATAATTAATATTTTGCGACCTCCTTTAGCCATATTAATACCCAAATTAGCTACAATAGTGGTTTTACCCGTGTCCTCTTCACCGCTGGTAAACAAAAAGGCATTGTCTTTTTGCTTTGCCTGCAATAACCTGGTACGCAATAAACGATATGATTCCAGAAAAACCGATTGTTCTTCCATAAGGGATACAAGCCGCTCGTTAACTGTGTCAGCATTATCTATTTTTTCTTTAACATCATTACCATATTGGGGAAAAATTGCCAAAATGGGAAAGTCAAAATTGTTCTCCAGATCTCCAACGTCTTTTATTTTGTTATCAGCATAATCCCAGACAAAAATCAGCGTAAGTCCGATGATAGACCCTAATAAAAAACCTATAATCAGGTTAAGTATTTTACGTGGAGCCACCGGTTCGATGGGTAACCTGCCCGGATCAACTACAACAATATCCTGTAATTTGGAAAGTTCGGCCATGCGCAGTTCTTCTCTTTTATCCAGTAACATGGTAAACATTTTTTCGTAAACGTTTTTGGCACGCGTCAAGTTGATCAGTTTGCTCTCCTTATCAGGAAGATTTTTAATTTTTACGGAATATTTATCAATAAGCTTTTTTAAACTGTACTTTTTTTTCTGCAAAGAATTAATAATAATCTGATAACTGATCAGCGTGTTCTGATTGTACTCCGAAAGTTTAGATTTTATTTGAGCTATTTGTTCATCTATGGTAACAACATCCGGATGACTACTTTTTCTTTTTTGCAAAAGTTCCAACCGACGAATTTCTGCATCGGATAGTTGCTGCAACAGTATGGAAAAGGGAGAGCGTTCCCCGTCAGTTCTTCCTGGAGTTAAATAAGTTTGGTCAAAATACCCTTTGTCGGATAACTGCTTTTTCATGTGGAAGACTTTATTTTCATATTCTGCAAGTTCCATGTCGGTTTTAATCTTCTCCGATTCGAGTTCCGATAAAAAATCCAGTATTTCCTTGGAGTTCTCGGTAATATCCACCAGGTGGAAATCACTTTTGAACCGGCTAAGATTAAACTCTGCCTCATTCAGTTTTTCGCGGATATTTTTAAGTTGGTTATCTACAAACTCAAAGGTATAGTGTACCGTCTGTTGTTTTTGGGCAAGACGGGTTAAACGATATTTCTCTGCTATGGTATTTGCTAATATTTGCGCCATTTGGGGGTTGGTTGATCGAACGGATAGTCTGAAAATATTTGTATTTTTAACTTGTGTAACGGTAATATTTTTACGCAGATTTTTAATGAC
>DRQG01000139.1 GCA_011369465.1 Caldithrix abyssi | reverse complement strand
GTCCTAAATAATTTGCTATATCAATATGTAACCATATTATTTAAAACAAATACAAAATTCCCCCTTAAAAAAGGGGGTTAGGGGGTTGTAATTAAGACAGGAACAATAAATTCTACTTCTGCAGAAAACACCCCCTTAGTCCCCACGCCACGGCGCACAAGCCTTATTAGGGGGAAACGCATAAATACTTATATTTTATGTAGCCTTTTCTATTTATTAGGACAGATATGTGTCCGAAATAAATTGATACAATCAAAATTAATATTTGTTTTTAAGAATTTATATTCATAGGGAAAGTGCCTATCGAAAAACGGAAGGATGCGGCGATAGCCGGCCGGGTCCAAAGGAAATAAGTTTTAATTCAGCCGGACGGACGCATCTGATTATCCAACCAATCGGTGATACATGGCCACAAAACAAGCAGCATCATGGAGGCGGATTCGGCGAATCCTTCTTCTCATCTTCAACCTGGTGATCATCCTGTTTTTTTCCGCCTGTGAACCAAGAGAACGCATCAATGTTTTTGATCCCTTAGCCGATATCGACTCACTGGATCTGGGGTTGGCCATCACCTCGGCCGATTCGGTCATCGGTTTGCGCTGGCATGCGCCAACCACAGTGGACTATACGGGATTCCATATATATCGCAAAACCGGATCGGAAACCGAATACCGCCGTATTGCCTCCCTCACAGCCGGACAAACTGTTTACGAGGATACCGTAACCGATTTTGATGTGCTTTACAGCTACTATGTAACCGTTCAGGGGCAAAGCGGCGAGTCACCGCCTTCTTATTCGGAAAAGGTTACGCCGGGGCCGCTTTCCTTTTGGGTACTGGACAACTGGCTGTACATCACCCTGCATTTAACCTACGATTTGCAGCATACACTGGTAACCCGCTACGGGGTTTGGCAGCCGCAAAGCATGGCGCTGGATCGCACCAGGCACCGGGCTTTAATCACCTACCCCGCTTTTCAATATTTTGAGGTAATTGATACCAGAAACGCTGCCGGTTTGGCTTATAATTATGAATTGGATTCTCCTTACGAAACCGTTTACATTGAATCGATCGGCGAATTCTGGCTTTGCGACAGCAGCGGCGGTGTTTTTCGGGTGGATACCACCAACGGATTGGCCCGGCTTATCTCCGACGAGCCGCGCAAGCCGGTACAGATGGTAACGGATGCCGAATTTGTTTATATTTTGGATAAGGGTACAAAAAGTATACAAATGTTCAACCTGCAGGGAGATTTTGTCGGCCGTATTAGCAAACTGGACACCATTCCCCTGAACAACCCGCAGTTTATTGAAGCCGCCGCACAAAATAATGTACTGCTTATCATCGATATGAATAAAGACGGCAAAACTTTGTATAGGTATAGTGTCAACAACGATTCGGTGCGGCAACTGTTCAGCAGCGATGGATTGCACACGGTGCGCGAGGCCAAAAGCGGAGCTTACCTGTGGCTGAGTGTGAATAATGAACAGGGAGCGGAATTAGTGCAACTTTCTACGCATGGATTACGTTTGAACAGTTTGAACCGTTTTAAATATATTCGCGATTTTCGTATAAACACATTCAACGGAGCCTTATTGGTGGCAGATACGGGACACAGAGAGCTTGTACATATACGTCCCGACGGGACTGTTATCGGTAGATATCCACAAACCATTTATCCTCTCAGGGTGTACATTCAATGAAGAAGCTGCGTATTCCAGCACAACTGTTACTGCTTGCAGCCGGTGTACTGAGTCTCATCACCTTGTCGTATGATGTACTCGAATTTTACACCGCACTGGAAATCCGCCTGTGGGGATACATTCACGAAGCTTTATCCATAGCCGTACTTATCCTGTATTTTCTTTTTCTGAAAACGCGCTCCTTTTACAGCGAAAGACGGGTGCAGCCGAATTTATTATTATTTTTAAAGCTGCTGGCTTCTTTTTACATTTTTTACCTGATCGCCCATTATTTGCTTAATCCGTCATTTTCACATTCCACCTTTCCACCCCAGGCCGAAACGCTCGGGAGTGTTTTTTATGCCTTTTTATTATCTATGGCGGCCATAATATTTTTAACGCCTTTATTGATCGTAATCAAAAACCTGATTTACTATAAATATAAAAAATACACCACGCTCTATATCTATATTGCGCTCGTTAGCGCGGCGGTAAGTATTTTTTTTACTGTTCTGTTCGAAATCCCGCTCGACTTCCAATTTAGCGGCACCGCCCTGTTCAACAATATACCCTATGCGGTAACGATTGCATTCAGCGTTATGCTGGCCACCCGCAATGCCTGGGTAACGTATCTTTCCCGAAAAGAAAAATATACCTATTTTCTGGCCGTATCGGTCGTTGTCTGGTTTGTATTTTTGCTCTTCGATCTGGTAATCAATGAGGCCGTGCCGTCGTACAGCCTGGCTTTGGGCGCCTTTGCCAATATGGCCTGGTTGTTTTTAGTATTCTACGCGCTGTTTACCGGTCTGAATCTGATGCGCCATATCCCCACGGCCCGGGCTTTCGACCGCAAAATGAAGGAAGTATCCTCCCTGCATAACCTGAGCCGTACCATCTCCGCCGAACACGATTTACATAAACTGGTACAAAAGGTAACCGACCTGACGTCGGAGGTTATCGAATCAAATTACACCTGGCTGGAATATCTGGATACGGATCACCAAAAGCTTTCGGTTACGGCCTCCACCAATCTGGATGCAAAAAAGATAGAAGAATTGAACAACCGTCTTGAAAATCAGAACAGCGTTGCCTTGTTCTCGGAAAATCAGACTTCCATTGTTATCAACGATACATCCAAAGAATCATTCAATCATCCCATTGTGGACATTTTGCCAAAGATCGGTTCATTGGTCGGTGTGCCGTTAAAAAACAGTAAAGGGGGCAGCCTGGGAATTCTTTTTGCCGCCAAAACCGCGCCCTTCGGTTTCGACCCCGATGATGTAAATATGCTGGAGGCCTATGCCAATCAGGCGGCTATTGCCATAGAGAACGCCTATTTGATGAAAGTATCCCTCGAGCGGGAACGGATGGAAAAAGAATTGCAGATCGCCCGCGAAGTACAGATGCGTCTTTTACCTCAATCCATTCCGACCTTCGGCTCGGCGGAGGTGGACACGCTCACCATCACCGCTTACGAGGTGGGCGGCGACTATTTTGACTTTTACAATCTCAGCGATCATCGACTCGGTGTGGCTATTGGCGATGTAAGCGGAAAAGGAACCTCAGCGGCCTTTTATATGGCGGAAACCAAAGGCATCATTCAGTCCGTGGCCCGTATGTATCAGTCGCCAAAAGAAATTCTGTCCGAAACCAACTCGATCCTCTACCAGTCCATGGAACGCAAATCCTTTATAAGCCTGCTGGCAGCTCAATTTGATTTTAAAACAAATGTTTTTAAATTTGCTCGGGCCGGACATTGCCCGGTCATCTACTACAATGCACAGGATGAAAAGATTTCCGTACTGCAGCCGCCGGGCATTGCCATAGGGTTGGACAGCGGTCCCATTTTCAGTGAAAAACTGGCTGAACAGCACGTGGCCATGCAAAGCGGCGATATTTTTGTTTTTTACACCGACGGCCTTTCCGAGGCCCGAAACCGGGATAACGAAGAATTCGGCGAGGATCGCCTATGCGACATTATACGACAAAACAATCATTTAACGGCTCCTGAGTTAAAGGACGCCATCATAGATGAGATACTCCGTTTTCTGGACGGTAACAATCTGCACGACGATCTGACATTGGTGCTGGTAAAGATAAAGGAAAAATAAAATACATCCATACAACCTTTGGAGGTTTGAATGAGCGGGTTCGATATTTCTCGCAGCGATAAAAATGAAGTGTCCGTATTACACCTGTCCGGCTTTCTGGACGCCCATACGGTAAACAGGTTCGAAAATGCCCTGCAAGACCTTTTAAAAGAAGACCGCTATAAAATTACCGTGAACCTTAAGGACCTGGACTATATCAGCTCTGCCGGATTGGGGGTGTTTATGGGCTTTATCGAAGAAATAAGGGAAAAAGGCGGCGATATCAAAATTTCCAATCTTTCGCCCAAAGTGTACAAAGTATTCGATTTACTGGGTTTTCCGGCTTTATTTGATATTTGTGAGGATGAACAAGAGGCTTTAAACAAGTTTAATTCGGCCCAATAGAAACTTTTTCCTTTACTTTTCGAATTTAATCATTAGGTATATGATGAAAAAAAGAACAGCACTTACATATAATCTTAAAATAGCGGCCGCAACGGAAAACCTGGAGATCGTCCGCGATTTTGTGCACAAACTGGCCATAAAGGCCGGGTTTGAAGAAGAAGTTGCCGGACAGATAGAATTGGCTGTGGATGAGGCCTGCACCAATGTGATCCGACATGCCTATAACAACAATCGTCGCCGCAAAATAGATATCCGTGTGCTGCTGGACTCCGATAAAATACAGATTCGCATCAGCGATACAGGCAAAGGGTTTGAACCCGAAGCCCTTCCCAAACCCGATCTGAAAGCATACGTACAGTCTTCCAAACGCGGAGGGCTGGGTATCCATTTAATGCGCTCTTTGATGGACGATGTAGAGTTCCGGTTTAATCCGACTAAAAAGAACACGGTTACGTTAACGAAGTATAAAAGAAAAAAAACTGCCTAATATGCCGCACTATCTGAACAGTTTTAAAGCCAGACACGGCGAAATTGCCGAAAACGACCGGCTGGATAAAAAACTTATCGAGCTGTCCGCACTGTTTGAAATCAGCCAGACCCTTAACTCATCCCTTAACTTAAAATCCATTCTGGATACCATACTGCTGGTGCCTATGGGCCGTATGATGATTTCCCGCGGTATGGTGCTTTTTGAAGAAGAGCGCTATGAGTACAACATCGCCAGCGCCAAAGGTCTGCCGTTATCCATTATCGGGAAAAAAATCCACATCAACAATCCGCCGCAGCACCCTGTTTTGCTTCAGTCGTATAAGAATGATGATGAATGGGCCCGTATTCTGCGCGAGTACAAAATTGAGCTGCTGATTCCGCTTATTTCCAACAAAGATTTCCGCGGGTTATTCGGCTTAGGGCCCAAACTCACCAAAGAAGAATTTGTACAGGATGAGATCGAGTTTCTCTCTTCCCTGGCCAATATCGCCGTACAGGCCCTGGAAAACGCCAGAAATTACGAAGAGCTGAATCGGGTCAATCGTGAACTGGACAAAAAAATCCAGGAGTTAAACACGCTTTTCGAAATCGGGAAAGAGCTGAACCGCATTTTCGACAAAGAAGAGATATTAAAGCAGGTATCCTATTCTCTGATGGGGCAATTACTGGTCAATCGTTTTTTTGTGATGTTACGGGAGGAGGATCAATTACAAATCATTTTCAAAAAGGGATCGGTTTTCGCCGAAGATAAGCTGGAATCATTTATGCGGCAATGTGCCGCCCTTGAGGGATTGTCGGCGCCCGTTAAAATTGAAGAAGACGATGCGCGCTACGGTTTTTGTCATGAAGCGGGTATTCGGGTCATTGTGCCTTTGGTTATGCAGGATAAAAACGAGGGTTATATTTTTATCGGCCCCAAAATGAATCAACAGGATTTCACCCAATCGGAAATGGATTTTCTGGCTACCTTCGGCAACATGACCATCATCTCACTGGAAAATGCCCGTCTTTTTCAGGAAACGCTGGAGAAGAAGCGTCTGGAAGAGGAATTGAATATGGCGCGGGGCATCCAGGAAAAGCTGTTGCCTGCCGCGATGCCCGAGATTCCCGGCTATGATATCCATGGTTTAAACCTGCCCAGTAAACAGGTGGGCGGCGATTATTTCGATATTATTGTTACGGGCGACGAAGAATGTATTTTCACCATAGCCGATGTTTCCGGTAAGGGGATGCCGGCTTCGCTGTTGATGTCCAACCTGCAGGCTGCGTTGCACACATTGGCTACCGAACAATATTCACTCAGCCAGATTACGGGCAAATTGAATCACCTCATCCATAAAAACACCAGTATTGATAGATATATTACTTTTTTTATCTTAAAACTGCACCTGCCCAGCGGTTCCTACGAATTCGTGAACGCGGGGCACAACCCGCCGTACCATTTTCGTCCCGACGGCAGCTATACAACCCTGTATGACGGCGGTATTATTTTGGGCATGATGCCGGACGTTACCTATGAAACCGGTCGCGGCCGGCTGGATGCGCACGAGGGCATAATGATGTTTACCGACGGCGTAACCGAAGCCATGGATCCTAACTACAATGAATTCGAAGAGAAGAGACTGATTCGCTTTCTCCGGGAGAATTTTAAAGATAACCATTCCGAAGAAATAAACCGCCGGCTCATCGACCAGCTCACCCGCTTTACCGAAGGACATCTCACTCAATCCGACGATATTACCATCCTTACACTAAAAAGGGAACGTTGAATCCCATCCTGCATTTATATATATTGCTTTTTCGAGGGCGTGAACGTTAAACGGAGAAATACCAGTGCACAATTTTCGCTATTCCGGATCATTTGTTATCCTTGTCATCTATTTCGGTTATTTTTACATCTCGTTTGCCGTCTTTAATTGGCCCTGGTTGCCGGTTGTACTCAGCTTTGGCATCGTCCTCGGATTGTGGCAAAAACCGGCACGGCGGCTGATACGTAAATTACTGCGCAGCAAGAGGTATATGCGCTTAAACGACGCCATCCAAATACTACAGGATTTGAATTCATATCTGAACCAGACTATCCGTTATTCAGAAGTGCGCCAGGCTTTGTTAACAGCCTTCGACAGGTTATTCCGTGAACGGCCCTGGGCCTATTATATTTTGCAAAATGATAAGTACCATCTGGTGAAGTTCTCTGACAAGGAACGGCCTTACGATTTTCCCGAGGAGATATCCCTTCTGCCATTCCAGAAAAAGCAAACCGACGAGCTAACCCGTGACCTGCATAGGGACAGTTTGATCGACAAACCGGTCCGCGACCGTTTTCTGAAACAGAATATGCACGCGCTATTCCTGTTTCCCGGGCACAACCGCATAGCCGCATTACTCATACTTTATCCCGATGGCTGTATCCTTTTTAAGGATGCCGAAACGCGGGGATTGTTGGAAAAAATTCAGAAAAAAGCCGGGCTTATCCTGGAAAACACCGCTTTGTTTGCCGATCTGGAACAGCGCAACCGCCAAATTCATAAACTATTCGAAGTAAACGAAAAAATACTGTCTTCCTTCAACCCCAAACGAACGCTGGATTTTATACTGATTTCCTTAAAATCGCTTATTAACTATGATGCGGCGGCGGTATTTCTGGTTGATAAACGCGGCGAAAACCTGCTCACGGTAAGCAGCGACGGATATCCCGCCGAAGCTTTGGAAAAACTGCATTTAAAAATCGGGCAGGGCGCCTGCGGCTGGGTAGTGCAAACCGGAAAAACGCACGTGCTACCCCATGTGGAAAATGCCGAGCATTATTATGCGATCCGTCCGCAAACCCAATCCCAATTGTCGGTGCCTCTTATTTTCAACAACAAGGTTATGGGCGTTATCTGCCTGGAAAGCGATCAGCCCAATTTTTTTAACCAGACTACGGTGGAAACGCTTAAATTATTTGCCACCCAGGCGGCCATTGCTATCCATAACGCCCGGCAAATTAACGTGTATCTGGCTAAGAAGGAACTCGAGCATGAGTTGGTGGACGCCGGCGCCGTACAGCGTCGTTTGCTGGTGCAGCGTATTCCGCGCCTTGAACACCTGCAAATCTCCGTATCCCACCAGCCCAGTAAACTGGTCAGCGGCGATTTGTACGATCTGATCCGCTATGACTCTACCACCATGGGCGTGGCCATTGGCGATGTATCCGGAAAAGGAGCGCCGGCCGCATTGATGATGGCTTTGATCCTCGCTTCTTTGCGCAGTCAGAAGGTAACCTTTTATACCGTATGCGACACCGTGTACCGCCTGAACAACCTTTTACACGAAAGCACCATAGAAGGGAAATATGCATCCTTCTTTTTCGCACTGATTTCCACGGAGAAAAATGAGCTTATCTATACCAACGCTGGGCACAATCCGCCAATTTTTATTAAAGCAAACGGCCAGGTGTTCCGATTGGAAAAAGGAGGTATCGTTTTAGGCTTTCTGGCCGATCAGATTTATACGCAGGAAAGCATTCCGTTTGAGCAGGGCGATTTTCTTGTAGCCTATACCGACGGCATCACGGAGGCGATGAATCATCGGGAAGAAGAATTCGGCGAAGAACGGCTGATTGAACTGGCCCGAAAAAACCGTAAGCTGCCCGTACAGGAAGTACGCAACATTATTTTGGAAGCGGTACGGGATTTCGCAAAAGCGGATATTCCCGACGACGATATGACCCTGGTTTTATGCAAACATGAATAGGCAACACGAGCCTTTATATGAACAGCAAAACCCGTAAAATTCTGTATATCGAAGATGATCCCGAAGCCCGCACTCTGATGGCGGATATTATACGATATAAAGGATATATTTATCTGGAAGCCGCCCGCGGGTTGGAGGGCATTCATCTGGCCAGGGAACACAAGCCGGATCTCATTCTGATTGATCTGCGTTTGCCGGATATGCAGGGATACGAAGTTACCACCCATCTGAAAAGTCTGCCGGGGCTGCGTGACACACCCATCATCGCCCTCACCGGTGAGACCCAGAAAAACGCCAAAGAGATCGTTCTCACCGCCGGCTGCGACGGCTATATTTCCAAACCGATTAACGTGACCGAATTCCTGTTTAAAATAGAAGAATACCTGAGCGGCCGCAAAGACGTTGTACCGGAGGAAGATGAAAAGCACTTCCTGCAGCAATACAACATTCAGCTGGTCAGTCGGCTCAAAAAAAAGATTACCGAGCTGGAACAGATGAACATCAATCTGACCAAGCTGAATCGGGAACTGGAAATATCGCACGATCAGCTCTCCCAATATAACGACCGGCTGTTTTATTTGAACAACCTGGCCAACCAACTACGCACGGAAACCAACCCTGAGCGGTTAATAAAACTTTTACCGCAAAAAATTGCCGAAGGATTTCACATCGAACGGTGTATTTTTTTTAAAATCGACCGGGAGTCGCTGCGTCTGGAAGTCTTTTCTTATGTGGGAGAAACGGAGACCAATCTAAAAAAGATTAAATTCAAAATATCGCCGGATTTCCTCCAATACCTGAAACGGGAGAATGGTATCTTATGGATAAAAAACATTAATGAGATTCTGGATAAATCTTTATTGACCCTCGCCCGTAAACTGTCTGCATCTTCTTTTCTGGTAGGCAATCTTTCCTATATGGGCACGCAGCAGGAAGCGACCCGGATCATATACAAAATTTCCCAGGCCAGCGATATCGATTCGCCCCCCGCTCCATCCCAGCAATATTTGTTTTTTATGGACAAAGGCGTCACCGGTACTCCCTTCGCCACGTACGAAGTGCGCATTCTCAAATCTTTTATGCAAACCATGGGGATTATTTATGAGAACATATTGCTTTACGCACGGCTGATGAAACTATATCACATCCGTGAAAAGCAGGCTATGCACGATGAGCTGACCGGAGTGTATAATTACCGCTATTTTATTCAGGAGCTGGAACGCGAAACCAATCGTACCAAACGTTTCAATTACCCTTTTTCTCTTTTGATGATCGATGTGGATTATTTTAAAGAATTCAACGATACGCACGGTCATCTGGAAGGAGACCGTGTTTTAAAGACGATCGCTGCCATTCTCAAAGAGAATATCCGCACAACAGATACTGTGGCCCGTTACGGCGGTGAAGAGTTTACGGTTATACTGCCCCATTTAACCAAAGAAGAAGCGGCTCAGATTGCCGAGAAGTTGAGGAAAAAAATTGAAGGTTTTAACTTTGATCTGGAAAAACCGTCATCGCAGCGCTGCCCCATTACCGTTAGTATCGGAGTGGCTGCATTACCGGAAGACGCCGACAACTCCCGCGAGCTTTTGATGCTGGCCGATAAGGCTCTGTACAAAGCGAAAAAGAGCGGTCGAAACAAAGTGTGTTTATCTTAAATCCCGCCGCGATTGCCGCCAATAGCCAACCGATTAAGAGACAGTGCGCAAATAAAAAATCAAAGCAACAAAGTCATTCCGTGCCGTAAATACGGTCACCCGCGTCTCCCAGACCGGGCAGAATATATTTATGCTCATTCAGTTCGCGGTCTAAAGCGGCGGTATAAACGGGTATGTCGGGATGCCGCTCTTCCAGAACACGTACCCCCTCCGGTGCGGCCACCAGGCATACAAAGGCAATCCAGCGCGCCCCGGCCTGCTTTACAAAATCCAAAGCCGCCGCAGCGCTGCCGCCGGTTGCCAGCATCGGATCGATGACCAATACGTCCGAATTCTCCAGATCCGATGGAAATTTGCGGTAATATTCCACGGGCTGCAGGGTCTTTTTATCCCTGTACAATCCCAGATGCCCTACCCTGGCCTGCGGCACCAGATTCATTATGCCGTCACACATTCCCAATCCGGCTCTCAAAATGGGTACCAGGGTTATGGGCCGGGCCAGCACGTAACCGGTGGTTTTTTCCAGCGGCGTGGTTACTTCGCGCTCGGCCAAAGGGAAATCACGTGTGATTTCATACACCATTAAACCGGCCAGTTCGTTTAAAATGGTGCGGAAGTTGTAATTATTCGTTCGATAATCCCGTAAGTAAAACAGTTTTTGCTGAATGAGGGGATGATCCAGAACCGTCAAATTCTTAAATGAGGTCATTGATTTTCCTGTGGTTGTCAGTTATTTAAATTCAGGGTCAAAATTCTTTATGATGATATCCCGTGTATGCTGCACAAGTTTGTTGCGTTCTTCAAAGGTATATTGAGCCGGATCTATCGGTTTATCAAAAACGATTTTGATTCTGCCTTTGCGCAGCCTTAAGCTCTGTTTTTGCATAACGTGGCGTGAACCGGATATGGAAACCGGCAGAATGGGAATGCCCGTTTCCAGTGCCAGAATAAATCCTCCCTTTTTAAAGCGCTGGATTTGGCCGTCTTTGCTGCGTGTTCCTTCCGGGAAGATGATGATGGATACGCCGTCTTTTAACACATCAATGGTACGCTGCAGGGTTGCCCGGGCTTGTGCGCTGTTGCCGCGGTCTATGGCGATCATGCCGGCCAGTTTCATACCCTGGGCAAAAAGCGGGATACGGAACAGTTCTTTTTTGGCCACGAAGCGGGCCGTGAATGGCAGATACTGAGCCAGCACCAGAATATCAAAATTGCCCTGATGGTTGGACACAACAATATAGGCTTTGCTGTGATCAAAGCGGTCCAGCCCTTCCGCTTCTACCCGGATTCCGGAGGCTTTAATGATGCTTTTGGCCCAGATGCGAATAACACCGTTTACAAACCCGGAATAGGGATTAAACAACCCGCCGAATACGGCGGCAGCGGAACCGAGTCCCGTGGCAATAACAGCAAATACGATGGTCCAAACGGTGCGCAGCATTTGATTTCCCACTAATCATATTTTCTACGAATCACATCCAAACCGCCCATATAGGGGCGCAGCACTTTGGGAATGACAACGGTTCCCTCATCGGTTTGATAGTGTTCCAGCAATGAAACCATCAAACGGGAGGTGGCCAGGCCCGAACCGTTAAGCGTGTGGACAAACTGCGGTTTACTGCCCTTTCCATCCTTAAAACGGATATTGGCGCGCCGGGCCTGAAAATCTTCAAAATTGCTCACACTGGACGTTTCCAGCCACTTATTCTCGGCTACCGACCAGGTTTCAATATCGTAGCATTTGGCCGCGGCAAAACTGAGATCGCCGCTGCATAACAGCAATACACGGTAGGGCAGTTCAAGCAATTCCAGAATTTTTGTCGCTTCGGTCAGCAGTCGTTCGTGAGCCTGATAGGATTCTTCCGGACGGACAAAATTGACCAGTTCCACTTTGTTAAACTGGTGCACGCGCAGAAAACCTCTGGTTTCCTTCCCATACGAGCCCGCTTCACGGCGGAAGCATGCCGAATAAGCGGTGTATTTGATGGGCAATTGCCCGCCATCCAGCATTTCGTCACGATGTAAATTGGTAACCGGCACTTCGGCCGTTGGAATGAGAAACAAATCGTCCTTTTCCGCCAGATACATATCTTCTTCCAGTTTGGGAAGCTGGGCGGTGGCAAACATACTGTTCCGGTTAACTATAAACGGCGGAAAGATTTCCGTATAGCTGTGCTGATTGGTATGAATATCCAGCATAAAACTGATTAAAGCCCGTTCCAGGCGTGCGCCCAATCCCTTGTAAACGGGAAAACCGCTGCCGCTGATTTTACCGCCGCGTTTAAAATCGAGGATATCCAGCCGTTCACCCAATTGCAGATGATCCAACGGTTCAAAATCAAATTCGGGCGGTTCCCCCACGCTTTTAACCTGTACATTGTCCGCGGCGTCTTTGCCGATGGGCGTACTGCTGTGCGGCATATTGGGAATACGGCTCAAAGCTTCGTGGATTTCCTGTTCCAACCCGGCCAGCCGATGATCCATTTCTTTTATCTGTTCGGATATCTCTTTGGTTTTGGCGATAACCGCAGAGGCGTCCTTGCCTTCCTTTTTGTAAACGGAAACCAGACGCGAGTTTTCGTTGCGTTGTTTTTTTTTCTCCTCCACCTCAAAGATGATCCGGCGCCGCTCTTCGTCCAGTTGGAGCAGATGATCCACATCGCCCATTTCACCTTTGGCTTCTATTCCCTGCTTCACCCGTTCCGGATTTTCGCGAATAAATTTTATGTCCAGCATAAATAGTCCGTTTCCTTTTGTCATTCCTGTTTAGCGTTTTAATTTAAGGAATGTTACGAATGACTTCAAAGGAAAGATTTTTATAGGGAAAAATTTTTCCCTTGCCCCGGCTTCTTAATTTATCTATCTTTGTCCAGAAATTTATTTTTATTTTCCCATCAAATTCGGAGGTATTCTCAGCCGCTTTGTTACAAATTCATTTTGGTAATCATCAAAACGGAGGTGTAACATGGTGGAGAATCCTCTCAAGTCCTATATCCCCGATTCGGTTTTTGAATTCCTGGTAAAAAACAACTTATTGCGCGAAAAGGGTGTACGGGATTTTATTATCCGGCAGTACTTTCACCGTTTAAAAAAGGAACACAGCACCCAGGAAGCGATCGATATGCTGCAGAAGGAATATCCCTACCTGCAATATGAGACCATTCGTAAAATAATTTATCAAAAACATCGCATTAAAGAACGACAGTATTTTTATCTCTTTTAGGGGAGCGGCGTAGGATGTAAATATCCTTAATGGTGTCCGGTTAAACTATCGATAGCTGCCATAACTGCTATACGACCTGGTACGGAAGTCTTTGACATATTCATCACTCGGACAAGAAGATGAAAATGGTTCGGCAACAGGCAATAAGTGTAGGTTTCCAGAAAATCATCCAAATAATAATCGTAGCGTTGTATGTTGTATAAAGTAAATATAGTTGTGGTGGCTGTAAAACAGATTCTCGCGGTTATTCCCACGCTTATAAACATTGGTAGTAAAGGCCGGGATAAAATGGTTCATTCTTTGTTTTCATGGTACCTCAATCTATTTCATTGCTAGATCCACGAACGATTCCATCGCTTTAAGCGATGGAATCGTTACCACGTTATTCCCCCGAACACCCTTCGCCCAGCGCGCCGATCAACCCACCATTTTCACCGGCAGTGAGGCATGGGGAACCAGGCTTCAAATGATAATCGCCATTTTCCGGATCGCAGAATTTGGGATCGAGAGCAATGCTTGTTGAATCGATTTCAAACCTTCTGCCTCCCGAATTATAACTTGTCAGATAACCTTTTACATCTGAGTAACGAACTTTGACTGAAGAATAACCCGACATAATCACCGACAAAGTAAACTCTGTAGATTGATTCCAAAAAATGGAGTTTTTAACGTAGACCCCATTTTCTCCATTAAATAATCCATTTCCATTATGTGCAACCGTACAATTTTCGATCTTAAGTCCATTATATATGGCAGATGCGATTATAGCATATCTTTTATTATCTGCTATTAGATTGTTCTTAAACGCACCAATACTGGAATTTTCTAAATAACAACCATCTTCTGAATTACCCATAATTATTAAGCCGGACAGATTAATTTTTGTAGCCCCCTTTACCAAAATTCCACTCCCATCATTATTTATTACGGATATTCCGTTAAGAATAGGTGCGCACTGACTAATATAAACTGAGCTCCCATTATTATTTCTAGTAATGAAAATATTTTCAAGTGTTACATCCGCTTGGGAACAGTAAATTGCCGAACCCATATGTGATGAATTTTCTGTTATAATCAGATTTCTAAGAACTGGTTTAGATTTCCAGCAATAAATTCCACCACCCTGACGCAATTGGACGGTTGAATAGGCATTATATTTACTACCGATGCCATTTCTCAAAGTAAAGCCATTTAGGACACAATTTTCCGTTTCGCCATTATTAAAATTGATTACACTCCACTCTCTTTTACCATCCAAAATTGTTTGTTCAATATAATCTTCATTTTTTTCGAGTAAATACAGACTGGACAGTGTTATGTTTTTACCTTTCATGTCCAGTACTTCTTTATAAATACCAGGCAGCACAATCACTGTATCACCATCAATTGACGAATTGATTGCTGACTGGACAGTAGGGTATGCAGATGAAGGAACCTGCAGATACTTTACAGGAATCTCCGGAAATTCCATCATGGGTTCATTATTTATAATGCTATCCCTTTCCTTCCGGCAACCCAAAATCATGATAGCCACCATTGAAAATAGAACAATTTGTAATTTCATTTTTGAATCCCATTTTATTTCAATGATACAATTGAAATGTATCTATTGATACAGACCTATAAATTAGTTCCCCTCCTTGGTGGGGAATTGGAGTATCGCTTAACGGATAAGCACCATGCGCCGGATTTGTGATTGCCCGCCGGCAGTCAGCCGGTAAAAATAGATGCCGCTAGAAACCGGCTGTCCCTTATCATCCGTTCCGTCCCAACGGGCTTCATAGGTCCCGGCCCATTGCTGTTTTTTAAGCAATGTGCGCACGCGTTGCCCACGAATGTTGAAAACTGTCAACTCAATATTTTCATTCTTCGGTAATTTATAGACAATCTTTGTTTCGGGATTGAAGGGATTGGGGTAGTTTTGTGCCACTTCCATTTTCTCAGGAACACCTATTCCTATTACCTCCTGGATATGTAGCCTGATTTGCAATTCAATTTCATCATTACTGTCCAGTTGGTTATAAATTTGCCTAAAATTTTCAGCATATTGTTTAATATTTGTCGTTTCGGCCGGATAAGCTCGTCCGTTTTCTGCGTGTGTCCTGTTCCAGTTTAAAATAATCGCATTTATGTCGCTCAGACTAACGAGCCCGTCACCGTCAGTGTCAGCAAACGTAGCCGCCCTCCGAGGCCAAAGTTCGGCCTCATGAGGAATCCATTCTATCGAGGTGTTGTTGCGGGCCAAACCCGAAGTTCCTAAATATATCCCGATGGGCAGAATATCAGCGGCATTTACCAGGCCATTGTTATCCGTGTCTCCCGGATAAACCTGAACCGGTTCCACATACTCAAACGCACCCATATCCGGTGCAAGGCCGAAATAATCTTCCTGTTCAAAATTGATATTGATACCCCCGTAATTAAAAGAGTCAATCCCGGCATCGATGCATGGAGAGGAAGAACTCAGGGTATAATCTCCGGCATCCGGATCGACGAAGAGCGGATCCGCATCCATATTCCCTTCCAGCCAGATCACGCGGCAATTATTTACTGTTGTGATTCCGGCACTGCTATCCTGAATATTGGAATAGGCAATGGTGGCGACATCCGTATAGATATCCCTGGAATCATAACTGTCCAGGACAATTTGTGCCACGGTATTATTTCGGAAAATTGAATTAATAATTTTAGGTTTCGAAGATGCGTGGCGATAGCCTCTCAGACCGACAGGGTTATTATCCACTACCGTAACATTCACCAAGATCGGATTGGCGTCCCAGCAATATATCGCTCCTGTACCTTCTAAACCGTCATTTTTATCGATCAGAACATTTTGCAGGTATGGTTCAGAATCAACTGCAAATAACGCACCGCCAAAATTTTTGGCATAATTATTTGTTAATCTCAAGTTATAGAATTTAGCAGTTCCCCCCAAACAGTATATGGCGCGTCTTGAATTCAATAAGGTCATGCTTTCGACTTCAACATCGTTTACTTCCCGAAAACGCAATAGGGCATTTTTGGAATCACCATCTAAAACGGTATGATCTATGCCTGAACCAATGATACGCAAATGATCCGGAACGAGCAGCGGAAAAAGTTCGCCGTGTACTCTGCTTTTATAGATTCCGGGACCTAAATAGATGGTTACCGGATTATCTAAAAGCGGATTGGAAATGACCACGGCTGCTGTCAGAGATTCCAGTGGATTGCCAGGTGTATCTCCCCGATTTTCGTTATCACCCTCTGGAGATACATAAAGAATAGGCGGCGGGTATCGGCTTTCATGCAAAATATCAAAGGTAAAGTTTGAAATATTGCCGACCTCCCTGCTGGTTGGATTTAGTAATGTAAATGTATCCAGAATTAAATCAATTGCTTTATTACTGGATATATCGCGTGCTTTTGCAGCGTTATTTAAATATATACTGCAACGATTATCTTGGCTGAACTGGACAGTTGAATTATAAAATATAATACCACCGGCATCACCATAACCTCCACCGATATCCGTCCAGTTTCTTGTAATTTTTACACCAGCTAATTGAACAGTACCTCCGTTTATAGAGGCGCCTCCTCCGTAACCCAAGGTTGAATTCTCAACGATGTCTGCATTTTCAAGGTTAATGTCCGAGTTTTCCGCCCAAATTCCACCACCACTGTATTGACTTGTATTTCTGAGAATTGAAACATCCCGGAGAGTTAGTTGCGAGTTTTTGCAAAAAACACCACCGCCAAACCGTACTTTTTCCATATCCATGCGGTACCGCATTAGGGTACCATTGCCGCCTGTAATGGTCAGGTTTTCAATAGCTACACCTTCGAGATTGGATAAATAAAACACACTGCCCTTTTGATTACCATCAATAATGGTTTTATTTTGACCTGCTCCGGAGATGGTAATATTCGATTTAAGTCTGATTGGAATCGGTTCACCGGTATTTTGTGGCGAATAGTTCCCCGAAGCTACATATATTGTAATTGAAGAGTCAAACCCAGTAGGTATTTTACTCAACGCAGCATTTATCGTTTTCAGAGGAACATCCCACGAGTTGCCTAAATTTAGATCACTACCCTCCTCAGATACATAAAATTTCCGGGGATTTGTGACTTCATAAGAATGCAAAATGTCAAATGAATAATTTTCTAGTGGAATGGCAAACTCTTCCGTAGGATTCAGTACAGTAAATGTATCCAGAATTACTTCTGTGACATTTGAGCCGGAAGTCAGGAGATCATGTCCTTCTTCATCGGAATGATTCAAATAGATATTGCAGCGGTTGAGAGGGTCAAAGAATAACTGGCTGTTTGCATCATGAAAAATCCCCCCAGCTTTACCTGTAGCGTGATTCAACATTACTGAAACACCACTTAAATATATTTTCGAATAAGAGCTGTTAATTCCACCAGCACGGCCACTGGATTGATTATTAAAAATCGATAAATCTTCCAGATGCAGGATAGAATTATCTGACATGAGGCCAGCACCCCAATTACCTTTATTGTCATGAATGTTGAGATTTTTAAGGAAAGCTCTTGACTCGTACACCTTAACGCATCCACCATAACCATCCGAATGTGTTAAAGTTAATCTATCAACAAGTGTATTATCCGAATTATACAAAATCAATACATTTGACTGGTGTTCGGCATCGAGAATTACACCTGTTTTACTCTCACCTCTCACAATGATATTTTGAGGAACAAGTAAAGGAAATTGCTCATTGGTGATTCCGGGGCTGTAAATTCCATTTGAGATATGAATCGTTGGGGGATTTGCACTGTCGGGTTTAATTATTGAAAATGCTTTGGTAATGGTGTGTAATGCATTAGCGAGACTTGTTCCATCATTATCATCTGATCCTGAAGGGGATACAAATAAATCAGTAGAAACCTGATCTATGACGTGATGTTTAATCTTAAAATTAAAAATACCAGGCGGATAAGCATAAAAACTGGTTGGAATTTCAACGGTGAATGTATCCAAATTCGTAGTAAAATCAGGCTTTGGCATACTATAATCAAAATATAAATCTCTGCCTGTCTTTGCTTCATTTAAATATATATTGCAATCATCAATGGTGTAGTTTTGATTATACGTTCGTGAGTAGGCAATAGCACCACCGTTCCCGCCAGCCGTATTATATCTGAATGTGGTCCTTTTCAAATATAATGAGGCAAACCATATTTGAATTGCTCCACCGTCCATTTTGGCATCATTTCTTTCAAAAATTGAATCAAATATTCTAACTATCGAATAGCGGTTACAAAAGATTGCCCCCCCGCTGGATGCAGCGTTTTCTAAAAATTTACAACTAATTATACGTGGATAGGCATTATTGCAAAAAATGCCACCGCCAAATGCCTCAACAGAATTACCTGTAATCACCAAATTTTTCAGGATCGGGCTTGATTCCGAGCAATAAATTCCGCCCCCATTATAACCTGCGGTACTTACATCTGGAGTGGTGTAATAGGCCGAGCCATTTGTAATTGTAAATCCGCAGAGTTTGGCTGTGCTATCCTCTTCGTTAACGAAGAGAACTACACTTCCATTTTGCCCGCCATCCAGAACTGTATTCTGAATATCCGCTTTATCCTGTGTAAACAGAAACTGTGATGTGAGAGTAATATTTTTACCGTTGAAATTCAGATTTTCAACATAGGTACCCGGTTGAACCAGAACCGTATCCCCATCAGCGGAAGCATCAATTGCGGCCTGGATGGTTGATACCTCAGACGGGACATTAATTATTTTGGCATTAAGGATCACAGGAAGAATTAAGCTGATAAATGTTAAATATTTAATTTTCATCATAGTTTCTTTATTATTTGTAGTCTTCTATGTAGATCAGTACAAAAGGACAAAATGACTTCCGCAAAAACGAACTGTGCTTTGTCGATTCCATCGCTTAAAGCGATGGAATCATTACCTCGTTATTCCCCCGAACACCCTTCGCCCATCGCGCCGATCAGCCAACCATCTTCACTGGCAGTAAGGCACGGTGAACCGGGTTGAAGATGATAATCCCCATTTTCCGGATCGCAGAACTGGGGATCGAGGCTGATGTTGGTCGAATCATAATCCAGCTTGTAGTATTCGTTTTCATAACTACTTGGATTACCTTTAACATCAGAATAACGTACAGTCGCCTCGGCCCAACCGGATATAAGAACACTTAAACTGATTTCTACAGACTCATTCCAAAAAATACAGTTCTTTATAAAGGAACTGGTTTCAAAAACATTAATTCCACCACCGTTGTTTACGAGTGTGCAATTTTTTAGTTCAGTTGGAGCGGCGTTCGCCGACACACCCCAATATTTATTGTCTGCACATAAAACATTTATTAGAATTGTTCTACCCTGATCGAAGAAACAACCCGACCTGGAATTATTCAAAAATCGAGAATTACTGATAGTGAATGTATGACACTCTCTGGTTGCCAATCCGTTACCTTCATTTTTTTCAACCCGAATATTGTTAATTCTTGGGCTGGAATGAATAAAATATAGCGCATGAGATCCTTTATTTTCTGTCACAAGAATATTGTCAAGCGTTACAGAACCCTGTGAGCAGTAAATTGCTGAACCCCAGTCCGCTGTATTTTCCCGGATAATTAAATTTTTTAGTACCGGTTTTGATTTCCAACAATAAATCCCACCACCCTGACGCATCGGAGAAGCATAAGGTGAATTGTACTTAATTCCGGCTCCATTTCTAAGCGTAAATCCATTCAATACACAGTTTTCATTCTCCCCATTATTAAAATTAATCACACTCCATTCCGCCTTGCCATCCAGAATAGTAGCTTCAATATATTTTTGATTCTCTTCCAGTAAATACACGCTGGCCAGGGTGATGTTTTTTCCTTTCATATCCAACACTTCTTTATAAATACCGGGCAGCACAATCACTGTATCACCATCGAATGATGAATCGATTGCTGACTGGACAGTCGGGTATGCAGACGAAGGAACCTGCAAATAATTTACAGGAATTTCCGGAATTTCCAGAATTTCCGGATTTTCCTCCTTCTGTTCATTATTTATAGGGTAATCCGTTCCCTTCCGGCAACCGAAAAGGAGTATGATGAGGATAAAAAACAATACAATTTTTGATTCCATTTTAAAATCCAATTTTAGTTTATTTTCATCTACACCCTTTAACATCAAATTCATATTCCCATTCAAATGAATGGATTGTATAACTGGCTTGATTTTAGGATTTTCCCCAATACGCTCGAAAATCAAGGTTGGGCCAATTTTTTTACTTTTGGAGTGTCATCACCTTACCGGAAAGAACCAGCAGGATATTCTAAGAAAATCATAACAGCGAATGAATTAAGGTTTTTACGCTCCCATTGCTTTGCAACTAAACCATTCTTCCAATAGGGGAAATGACTCGATGTCTAACTTTCCTACAGTCTCTTCGGTTTTCTACAATCTGCAGGTACTGGTATTTTCCTGATTTTTTAATACAAGTGAACATAAGAGTGTCCCGGTTTGAGACACTCTAAATATAAGCGTTCTTTAGAGGTATATCAAGGTACATGATGGATTACTATGGCACTACGTATTCGCCATCCTGGTAAAACGATCTAATTATGACGCGGGTTTGAAGGGCTTGCAGCCTTTTAACCGTAGAATAAAAGTTCAATAAACTCAGCCTCCGTAAAAACGTTCCCTGAGCGTTCGACTGATCCCGCCCGGGCTGGGCGAAGTCTTGTCGAAGGGAACGAAGACCGGCTTCGACCCCGACAAGTCGGGACATCGCGAACCCTGAACCTGTCGAAGGAATCGGAAATCGGCTTCGACAAGCGTCGTATTGAGCCTGCCGAAATGCTCAGCCTCCGAGAATGCGTTCCTTGAGCCTGTTGAGGGGCGTGTCATAGTTCGACGTAGCTCACTATGACACTCTTTGTCACCCTGAGCATTGCCTGTCCCGACTTGTCGGGGTCGAAGGGTGAGCCTCGCCTGTCCCGATTTATCGGGGCCTGTCCCGATTTATCGAGGCCGAAGGGATCGGCTTCGACAAGCTCAGCCTCCGAGATCACGTTCCCTGAACCTGTCGAAGGGAACCGGCTTCGACGGAGCTCAGCCTCCGCCATCGTGATTCAGATCTTTTTTAAACTGCGTAGCAAAATTTCCAGATCCAGCAGCAAATTTTGATTTTTTAGATAATACAATTCCAGCTCTTCCAGCTCTTCCGCGCTTTGCTTTTTACGGCGGTTAATTTTAACGATCCCCGTAAGGCCGGGTTTGTAGCCGTACTCCAACAGATAGCTGTGCGGCCTTTCCATATCCGCGCCCACAAAGGACATCCTTCCCTGAACAATATGCCAGAGATTCAGAAAGAACTGCAGCACGGGCGCGTCTTTCACCTCTTTAAGGCGGATGCGCCGCGTTTCACCTGCCTGTATTTGTTTTTCAAATATCTGTTTTCGCTTTACTGCATACAACGGCAGACCAATCGGTAAAAGCAGTATCAGCAACAGTAAAGCCAGGATAAAATCAAAGGTTCGTTTGATAAAACGGTTAAACGGCCGTCCCGAAGCATATTCGATATCCACCAGCGGTACGCTGTCCAGGCGCTCGATATCGGCTTTTCCTATCATCACTTCCAGATGTCCCGGCACCATTTTGAATTCCATATCGGGATTGTTAATCCGGGCCATGGTGCTGAGGATGGTTTCGTAACTGAGATTATGGGTGGAAAAGATGATCAGATTGATTTTTTTAAAGCGCAGATATTGCGGCAGCGATTCAATGGAGGTTACAATGGGGAAGCCGTCCAGGTCCTGCCCTACTTCTTCCCGGTTCAAAGTAACCACCCCCAAAATATCTAGTCCGGAATTGATCCGTTTTTTCAGTTTTTGCAATAATTGTCTGGTCGGTTGATCGCTGCCCACAATCAAGGTGCGTTTCAGAAAAAAATCCCGGCCCAGCGCATGGGCGGATGAACGGGCAAAATAGCGCAGTATCAACCGCCAGCCCGCCATCAACAGAACACTAAGCGTAAACGATAGAATGATCACCAGACGCGAAAAAGCAAACTGTTTAAGAAAAAACGTAAGAGCGGCAATAAAGGTAAATACAGCAACATTTGCTTTGAGAATACGGCTGATGGAGTGCTGGTTACGGCTCAGATTGTCAAAAAACAAGGCAGCGATAAAAAAGGATAGCGAGGCAATCCAGTTTATGTTCACCTGTTCCCGGAAGAAATAGTCCAGAGAGAAATGAGATTTCATTTCCATACGGATGAAAAAACTGACAAAAACCGATGCATTCAGAATGAACAGATCGAGTAAAAAAGGATAATACTGCCGGAAAAAATTGCGTATAAAAATGGTAAAGCCGCGAAATAGTATTCCCAAAAGGATAAGCCATTTAAAGGGATAAACATATTTTTTCCGGTAATGTTTTTCGTAAAACTGATAAAGCGAGCGGTTAAAGGTGATGATATAATCCAGATTGTTTTTTTTGGTGCTCTCGCCTTTGTAGTGGATGATTTGTGAAGTGGGCACATAATAAATTTTGCCGCCGGCCTGATTGATGCGGTGGCAGTAATCGATATCCTCACAATACATAAAAAACCGTTCGTCCAGCAGTCCAACTTTTTCCACCATCTCGCGCTTTATCATCATAAACGAACCCGAAATGGCCTCTACGGGATAGGTGTCGTTTTCATCAAGATAGGTTAAATTGTATTTGCCGAATATTTTGCTTTTGGGAAAAAGGTGCGCCAGACCGGTAACCTTCCAGAAGGCGGCCAGCGGCGTAGGAATACTGTGCCGGCAGTCCACGGAAAAAGTGCCGTCGGGATTGAGAATTTTACAGGTGGCCGCGGAAGCCTCGGGATTCCGCTCAAAAAACTCAAACAGGCGGACAAAGGTGTCTTCCTGTACCACCGTATCCGGATTAAGCAGGACGATATACGCACCGCGGGCTATCTTTATGGCCTGGTTATTGGCCGCGGAAAAACCCACATTTGTATCGTTTTCGATCAGAAGAACGTCAGGGAAACGTTTTTTCAGCATGGGCACCGAGCCGTCCACCGAAGCGTTATCCACCACAATGATTTCGGATGAATAATCGGCCAGCGCCCGTTTTACCGAAAGAAGCGCCTGCTCCAGAAAATCCTTCACATTGTAATTAACGATAATGACTGATATTTTCAGTTTGTTCCGCTTCAATTGCCTGTAACCCGAAGTAAATTGTTTTGCCTTAGTTAAATTTGAGTTGTGAATGGATGAATCATTGAATTGTTGAATTGTTGATTTGTTGATTTGGTGGAGCGAAGTCACAACAATAATTATCTTCATTGTCATATCTGCCTGTCCGCCGTGGCGGGCTCGTGCGCCGTGGCGTGCCTGTCCGCCAACTCTCCCCCTTGGTCCCCCTCTCTTTTCGAAAGAGGGGGGAATACTTGTCCGCCGTGGCGGAAAAGGGGGTGAGTTGCCATTTTCTGCACGCAGGATAGCGTTTCGGACAAGCATGATTCCGGCTCAATATCAAACCACTAAGCTGTCAATCCAATAATTCAATAATTCAACAATTCATTAATCCACCACTCCCCGTTTTCTCCCGCTGCCGCTTATCTTTTCAACAACAATATAACTATGGAACGCAGTATGATGCGCAGATCGAAGGTAAGCGACATATTTTCCAGATAAAACAAATCCTGTTTGAACTGATCGCGTTTTACTTTAAGAGCTTCCTCATACCGATATTTTACCTGCGCCCAGCCGGTAAATCCGGGACGAATTTCGAAACGGCGGTTGTAAAATTTTATCTTTCCGGACAGGTAGCGCACTTCATCCACCGTTTCCGGGCGCGGCCCTACAACGCTCATCTGCCCAAACAGCACGTTGAACAAAGCCGGGAATTTATAAAACCGGCTCATTTCTAATACGCGCGCTACAAAGGGCTGAGACCGACCGGCCGGAGCACGGGTTTCGAAATTGTACATGCCAAAGGCTTTTCCGTATCGGCCCACCACGCGCACGGTACGCAGGGCCGGATAAATTCCGCTCATCCACAATCCGAGCTGGGCGGCCAAAAAGAAAGGAGCCAGCAGAAGAAGACCCGAGATGGAAAAACCGATATCCATCAAACGCTTTAAGACCCATTGCCACAAATACATGCGCTCCGGAAAAAGGCGGATGAGGGGATGCCCGATAACCTCTTCCGTTTTGTGACCGGAAACCACGTCATAAATATGGGGCAGCAGTTTAAAGTTGACTTCCAGATTTTCCGCCGCGGCAATGATATTCAATATCTCGTCGCGCGAGCGTTCGTTAATGGCGATGATGACTTCTTCCACGTTATGACGGCGGACGATTTCCGGAATATCCTCATAACTGCCCAGACATTTCAATCCGTAAAAAACTTTGTCCTCACTGTTTTTCAAAACATAACCTACTATATTATACAGCAGATGGGGATTTTGGCGGATATCTTTTAACACCTTCCGTCCTTTTTCCGTAGCGCCGACCAGCAGCGTATTATGAGGCGCGTATTCCAGAATGGACAGTTTTTTTTCAATCCAAATGATGAGCAGCCTGCCGCCGTTGACCAGCGCTAGTAGCAAAACGCCAAAAATCAACGTAGCCGTACGTCCTTCGGACAGCAGATTGTCCGGATCGGCGGTTACAATGATGAGCACCAGAATGCCGAAAACGATCACTTTGCTGATACGGCGCACCTGATCGAAACGGGAAACATCCCAACGCATACCATACAAGTTGTTGAGCACAAACAGGCCCAGCCAGCCCAACGTAATGAGAAAAGCGGCCGGTGAAAAAAAGATGGATTCCAAAGGCAGCTGCCGCTGCGAAGGTATCCAGCCCGCATAAAAGCGGATGTACCAGGTGGCGTACAGAGCCAGATTGATCATGAGCGCGTCGGTAAGCATAAGCAAAATTTTATGAATAAGCCGTCCCATGGAAAGCGGCGCCACCCCACGGCGCACTTTGATGATGGCGCTATCGCCGTAATATGTTTTGGAACGTTGCGCTTCCAGATAACCGATACGCCGCAAGCCATAGAACGAGAAGGCCAGCGCCAGCCCAAGCAACAGAACGCCGATAAAGGCCGACTGGCGGGCTAAAAAATATGCCGTAACTCCGTAAATAAGAGCCGTAAATAAAATAATTTTTACCGCCTGCCCGTGAGAGAGGCCCAGATAAATAAGCCGATGATGTAAATGATCTTTATCCGGTTTAAAAGGATGCTTGCCCTGATTTAAGCGGCGGAAAAAAGCCACGGACGTATCGCCTATGGGTATGGCCAGAGCAATAAGCGGAACAATAAAGGCAATATGACCGGGTTGGATTTCGAATATGCGAATGGACAGGGCGGATAACATCAGGCCTAAAAACAAGGAGCCCGTATCTCCCATAAAAATGCTGGCCGGATGATAATTATAACGTAAAAATCCGAGCAATCCGGCAATAAGGGCCGTCAAAATGAATATGGACGCCGTATCCCCGTTTTGCACGGCCATAAACAGAAAAACCACCGAAACGATAACGCTTACCCCCGCGGCCAGACCATCCAATCCGTCCAGCAGATTCACCGCATTGCTTACGCCGATCAACCACAGGTAAGTTACCGGCAGCGCGAACACTCCCAGACTAACGGGCGTGCCAAAAGGCGATACCAGCACATCAATGCGCCACCCGCAATAAATAAGGACGCTTACGGCAATAAATTGCAGCAGAAATTTACCTGCGGCATTCAGACCCTTCCAGTCATCGTAAAGGCCGGCAATAACCATAAGCGTTGCCGCGATAAACAGACCGGTGTATCTGGGAAAAAGCAGTTCCCGCAATTCGGGCTTTAACACAACCGCCAAAATGACCCCGGCCAGAAAACCCGCATAGATGCCCAACCCGCCCAGCGTGGGTATAAATCCCGTATGCACGCGGCGTTCATCGGGATAGGAACCGATTTCGTATTTTATGGCGATCTGCCTGGCTAACCAGGTAACGGCCAAAGCCGCTATCAGCGCTGCGCCGAATATGAGTAAAGAAAACATGGCCTTCCGGTTCGTTTCAGTATTTTGTAAATAAGGATTGCTGAATTACTTAATTGTAGGATGGATAAATTACGGAGTTATGGAGTGATGAAGTATTGGAGTAATGCTTTGTTACTTCGTTGATTTCTACCATTCGAAATTCCATCACTTCAGGACTCCGCTACTCCAATTATCCATTCCACTGCTTTCTAATACCTGAATTTAAATCCCAAAAACAATTCATTATAATTATTGATTGCACCTTCCGTATTCGTATGATAAATGTTATAGTGCGCGCGTAAAAATAAACCGTTAAAAACTTCGTACACAGCATAAAGTTGTACTTTTCTTTGCGTAGTCAGTATGCCTTCCAGAAAAGTACGCGTTTCGCGCGGTTCGGTTTGATCGCCCAACAGCACGCCATGCCCCAACAGGATATCCCCGCCGATGTTTTCGTTGGGATAATTAGCACCGTGCTTCCACTGCCGCAGCTTTAGGCCCAGATAAAAGCGCTGGTGCAGATCCTGCCGGATGTGTACATACCATATTTCGGAATTGGGACCGGCCCAATGCCCCAGCGAGCGGTAATCGGATGTGTACCGATTGATGGTGTACCGGTGCGTATACACCCAGGGCATAATAGCCGTGTATTCCAAACGTAACGAAAAGTTCGGAATTCCGAAAGGGTCAACCTGGTAAAAACCCGCCGAAAAGGCGTGTTTGTTGCCGTACCAGTTGGTGCCCAATTTGCTGGCTTTAAATTCGTCAAGAAATACGGTTCCGTACACTTTGGCACCCTGGTAGGGCAGCAGCTCCAGATCTATAGAGATGGTGGCGTTATCGCGATCGCGCAGTTTATGTTCAACCGAACGGTAAAAATTTAATGGAAACAGATAGGCCCAATCCATATAACGCTGCCCGTAAATGAAATTTTCGTTCAAACCGAGGGTCAGCCAGTTCCAGGGCGATACTTCCAGCCGGTGCGCGGCCAGCCATTTATCGGGATAAATCTTCGTCCCATCCGACAAAGTATCCTGCGGGAAGGACAACAGTTTACCCTGAATGGCGATAAATTTTCCCCAGCCCCAATCTGCGGTAACGCCGATGTAGGGATACTGTTCCGGATTTCGGGATAGTATGAGCCGTCCCGATTCCCCCATTCCCCATTGTATTTCCTGCTGGGCAAAAGTGAGATCGATATATTTTGTATGATAGACCAGTTCCCCGCCGGTGCGATCGGCATAGCGCGGGCCGCTTTTGTCCGGGCGCTGGCTCCAGGTTCCTTTTAAGATGGGATGTTCCAGCGTGTAGGCGTCGTCGCCGCGCACCGCCTGCAGGCTGACATTCAATTGATAGCCAAAACGGGGGCTGACCTGCCCGCGGAAGAGAAAGTCCTGCCAGCTTCCGGTGCGCTGCAAATTATCGGAACGCGACTCATAGGTCAAGTTCATATCGAAATTGAAATAAAAAGTGTTGCCGCCGTCTTCCCACAAAAAAACATAATTCTGCTCTTCGGGGTGAATTTGTTGGAAGAAGCGCCTGAAATCCCTTGTAAAGCGCTTCCATCCGGCCAGAGGGCTGTACAGGGTAGTCTGCTCTTCGCTAATTTGCCCGTATTTTTTTTCCGGATCGATTTCATAGCGGTAATCCAACAGGTAGTCGTCCAGCCGGCGGCGGTCGATATGGGTAAGTTCGGCGCGGTGTTTTTTTATATCCAGCAGAAAAGCGGCCACCCGTTTGCGGCTAAAGGGGCGTACGCCGTCCAGTAAATCATGTACATAGCCCAGCGTTTCCATCCGTTCCAAAAAACCATACACGGGGTCGGTAATGGGGACGGAGACGGGGCTTTGCGCTTCCAATTCACTCGACACCACTGTGGTAAATAGGATAACTAATAGAATTTTTTTAAACATTATGAACAAGCCTGTGAAGGATTTTCTGATACCTGTCAGCCAGCCGGTTGCGGTCAAAATTTTTTTCCACAAAAGCTCTGCCATTGCGTCCTAATTGTTCGCAAAGCTGCGGATCATTTTTAAGTGTAAGAATTTTTTCTTTCAAATCTTCCGGATTTTCCGGCTTGGAAAATATGCCAGCTTTTGCTTCTTCCACCAAGCGTTTCGATTCACCTTCCACACTGATAATGATCGGACGGGACATTGCCATAATTTCAAAAATCTTTGATGGGATTACGCTGCGAAAAAGCGGTAAATCTTTAAGGGTTACCAGAACCACATCGGACAAAGAATAGTAATCGGGTAATTTCTTTTTATCAATCTGGTTAATAAACTGGACATTTTGCAATTTTTGTTTTTTTGCTTTTTTAATCAAAGAGTCCTTTTCCGCACCTTCTCCCACTAACAGAAAAAGAATATCTTTCTCTTCTGCGAGTAAATCGGCTGCATCCAAAACCTTGTCCAGAGCGTGGGAAAGCCCGAGTGTGCCAATATAGGTAACTATGAATTTATCAGGATACCCGTTTTTCTCTTTTAGCTCCGGTTTATTCCCTTCTCCATGGAACAAATTCAAATCCACGCCATTTTTGATGATGGAAATCTTCTTTTGCGGAATCCCTCTCGATTTGAGTATGTCGGTAGTCGAATCGGCCACTCCGACAATATGGATTGATTTGCGATATAGCATAAGCTCAATCCATTCCAGAAAACGAATAATTAATTTATTTTTTAATTGCCCCAGTTGAACAATGGATTCCGGCCATAAATCGCGTACTTCAAAAACGAAAGGAATGCCCTTTAAGCGGCTTATTATGTACCCGGCGATACCTACAAAAAACTGAGGACTCGAGGCAATGATAATATCTTGTTTTCCTACTTTTCGTGTTCCCTGGAGAATACTTGAACACATGAATGACACATAGGATAAAATGCGTTTGAAAAAGCCTTTATTCGGCGCCGCAAAAATATAGGTGCGCACAACACGGATTTCATCCTTTATCTCTTCCAAATAACGATACCCGCGATATTCTTCGGGGATGATGCCGGTAGGATGATTGGGGAAACTGGTTAACACCGTTATCTGATCGCCGTTTTCCACCCAGCGCCTGGACAATTCATAAACACGGGCAGAGGGTGCGCCCATCTCTGGAGGAAAATATTGAGAAAGATAAAGAATGCGCAAAAATTTCTCCTTGCTCCTGTCTGGTTGATCTTAAATGTTTAATTTACCAGAGGGGATTATTAAGCGCAAATTTACGTCCACTTTATCGTGTATTCTATTTTATTTATATTTTTATGTGCGGGCTGTAATACAATCATTTGATTTTGTTGGATAATGCCAAACTCGGGGGCGTAAAACCAGGGACGGAGCTCCGCTTGAATTTCTTCGGAATTAAACAGAATATTTAAGACAGCGTTATCACGCTCTACTATTACCGCACCGTTTTGTATTTTTGCTCTACATTGGGGATGCAGATGAATCAAATCTTCCGCTTGTCTGTATTCTGCCGGACTGAAGTAATCTTGTATGTTGATTTCTTTTGTATTCTGAAATAAAATGCTCCGTTTGTGATAATAACCGGATTCCTTGTTCATAAAATTTTCATACGCTCCCTCAAATTTAATGAACGGGCTGGAAGCAAATTGTACATTTTGCGGTATTATCCGCTTGCCCATTCTGAAGGCATGCCAGATTTCGGCCTGTTCCATTTGGTTTATCACCAGAGTATTATGACTGTATATGCTGCGCGCTTTCAGCCGGAGTTCGGTAGGCAAATACTCACCTATTCCGCTATCTACAATAAAACGCCGGCTTTTATAGGATAGCTCATAACTCAAAAAATCACAATGGGCGTGGCCGGGTTGGTAAATTACGCCAAGCGGACCGCCATCAATGACCAGATAGAGCTCATTCTCTCTAACAACAAAATAGCCGCTTTCTTTTAACGCCGCTATCTCATTTTTTCCTGTATTTTCTATGGTTGTGGGGAGGACAGCCCGCAAGTATTCACCGATTTTTCCAGGTTGAGGCGCAAGATTAAAAACCGAATCACCCAGCAGAGCGATTTCCCCATCCGGATGTGTGAGATGATTAAGCCACTTCCACATGGACAACGCTTTATGATGCAGTATGTTGTTTAGCCGGCTGAGGTTTTCGATTTTTATTTTCGAGGCTCTAATGCCATTCAATAAATCAATCACATCCAGCAAAAAGAGCGCATGATACATAGGCGAACGTTCATAATGTCCGCCATCGTTCAAAACCTGTTCATCCAATTGCTGCTGGACAATTTTTACGCCCTTCTCAATCCAGTATTTATGGCCGAAGAAAATGCCTGAGAACAGCAGCGCTTTGGCATTGACCCAAAAATGATTGGCCTGCAAATGCCATTCAAAAAAATAATTTAAGTAAGCAATTTGGCGGAACAGGCTGACCAATAAGATTTCCTTAAATGATGGGTCTTTTCCGATGTAGTTTTGAAAAGCAGCATAAAAATGAATCCAGTTACAAACTCGTACGGATATAGGATAGGGTTCCCAGCCATCTCCATGACCAATTGGATTATTTTTTATCCAATCTTCAATGATTCGGCGTCCCCGGTCATAATTTTTGGCAGACTGTTCCTGTAATAAGGGTAATAGATAATCAAAATAATGTAAATTGTATCTCCAAAGTTTAGATTTGCCTGGATCGTTCCACCGGATATCCGTATCATAGTTCGCAAATTGGTTTAAAAATACGAATTGTTTTCTTTCTAAATTCTGTTTTTCCGCATATGGCGCATGTGGTTTGGGGATTAAATTGAAGGTTGGTAGTTCCGGGACGGCTTTTTGACGCTTAACCAGGTCAATGATAATAAAACCAAATACCGTTTTCTTAACATGAAAAAAAATCCTGCTCCAGATTTGTACAGGTTTTAAATACAGCAGTGTATGTATGAATCGTATCCATCTCATATACAACGCCCTGATCGCTTAATATCTGAATATATGTCACGAACTGTCACGCAGGTTTTTCCACATAGATTCCATTGAAATAAACTGTCTTTCTGTAATGGATTGCAAAACGGCCAGTGTTGCCAAATGGACTTCAAATATCTCTTCCGCAGGAATCGGAGTATCTGTTTTCCCGGTAACAGAATCTAAAAAGGCTTTCAACTCGGATAGATGTCCTTTGTCTTGTGTAATTGCATATTTTTTTAGAGGTGATCCGAAACCTTTTAGTTTTTTAAAATTATCAATCTGAAAAATGCGCTGCGAGGAGAATACCTCAATCCGCTCTTTGGGGAATCTGCTGTTTCCATTGGCCAAATAATGAATAGCCGCTTGCGAACCGTCCGAAAAGGTCAGCAAAATCATTGTTTTGTCTTCATCATTGCCGGAATGTCCGTTGGTTGTAACGGCCGATACTCCACGGATTGCCGAACCGGTTAGAAAACGCGCCAAATCAATAAAATGACAGGCCTCTCCAATAATCCGGCCACCTCCCATAACCGGATCATGCACCCAATGATCCATGGGTATATTTCCGGCATTTATTGTCATAAGAACTGAAACAGGGTCGCTGCGATCAATAAGAATATTTTTTAATTCCTGAACAAAAGGTGCAAACCGCCGATTAAAACCAACCATTAGCTGCCTGTTTGGGTTGTTTTGCAGCGCCTTGTAGACCGTTTTTAATTCGTCCAGGGTGAGAGCTAATGGTTTTTCTACAAAGACATGTTTGTCGTTTTGCAAAGCTTCTGCCACCAACGCTGCATGGGTATTGTGACGCGTAACGATGAAGACGGCGTTTATGGATTCATCTTTAAGTATGGTTGCCCTGTCGGATGTTGCTCGGGCAATTTTAAACTTTCGGGCAGCCAGATTTGCGCTTAGTCCGTTAGACGATGAAATCATTTCAAGCGGAGCGTTCAATTTCTGCAAAGCCGGAAGTAAAACCGCTTTGGCAAAATTACCGGCGCCTATAAAACCAAGTTTCAGTTTATCGCTTTCTACATGCTTGAGTGATGATTCAGCAATAATTTGAACAGTACTTTCTTCTTTCCCTTTAACGGAATATTCAAGAAGAATTCCCACAGGATTTTCTTTATCGATGAGTTCATAGGCATCCAGCACCTGTTCGAAGGGAAACCTGTCCGTGATCAAATGACTTACATGGATTTTTTTCTGTTCCAATAAAAAAAGAAACGCTTCCATATTTCTCTTGGCTGTCCACCGTACATAAGGGAACGGATAATCCTGTCCGCTTTCATAGGTCGGGTCATACCTGCCGGGGCCGTAGGCACTGGATACCTGGAAGGAAAGTTCTTTTTCGTAAAACAGATTTCTTGGGACGGTAATCGGAACCACCCCCACTAAAACGATCCGGCCGCGTTTACGCGAGATTAATGCGCATTCCGAAAGCAACTGTTCTGAAGTGGTGGAAGCGGTAATAATTACCCCATCGGTTCCCATCCCGTTGGTTAACCCCATTACATATTCAATGTTTTCTTTGCTCGTTCTGGATAACACAGCTTCAACACCCTGCGCCCGGGCAAGATCTACTTTTTCTTTTACCAGATCAAAAGCTATCACGCGGCATCCGTTGGCCTGTAGAATCTGTGTGGTGATCTGCCCCAACAGCCCTAGCCCGATAACGACAAAAGTTTCCCCAATTGTGGGATTCAGCAGGCGTATGCCTTCTAAACAAATCGAGCCGGGCACGGTAAAAGCGGCTTCATCATCGCTTACGCTGTCCGGGACAGGTGCGGCTAACGTCCAGGGAACCTGTACTATCTCAGCATGGGGACCGTTTGAGACAACACGCTGTCCAACCTCAAATTGATCAACCCTATTTCCTTTTTCAATGATAACACCTACATGAGAGTATCCCAAGGGTATGGGTTCATTTATTTTATTCCACACTTTTTGGGCCGTGTCAATAAAGCCTTCTGTCTTAATTTTATCGAAAACCTCTTTCAAACGATCAGGTTGTTGCTTGGCTTTACTTATATAAGACGCTTTTCCGAAATCCAGTAACATCTTTTCCGTACCGACCGATATTAAGCTCCTTCTCGCAGCAACTATAAGAGTCTGAGAAGAAACCATTGGGTGTACCGTTGTAACCAGTTCCAGTTGTCCTGTTCTAAAATGCTGAATAAGTTGTTTCATAGTACAATCCGTTTATTCACCAATTAGGTTGTTGGATATTCATCCCGTTATCGGGAATTTATTATAAGTTTTCCATTGGATTCGAGAGCATCTTTTGTTTTGAGAAACAGAAGTGCGGTATCATAAATATGGTTTGCTCTGTTCTCAAAATGATAGGGTTCATCATTTTTTACATTCGCATAAGCGCTAACCACATTTCTTCTATGCCCCTGATCTCTGAAAATCTGATGATGCTTCCATTTTTTGTCTCTGACATCCACAACCAGATTTTGAAAATCATCCAACGACAAGATACAGTCGCCTTTCTGGGCATGAAATCTTTCCCGCACTCCTTCGAATGTATATCCTTTTTCGGAAAAGGTTATGGCCGCGATGCTACCTTCACCGAATTTCAAGGTTACTGCAATATCGCTGTCTTCTTTTTCCCCCCGCGTTGGGTTGATTTCTACGGGATATATGTGGTTCTGAGGAATAAGATGTAGAATAAAATCCGTCCAATGACAAAGGTTGCCGAGAACCCTGCCTCCCTGTCCCGGCTGTAAATACCAGTGATCCGGTTCCAATTTATGGCCGATAACAAACCAATTAAACATACCCGATCCATCCTCTTTATTCAGGTATTCCCGAATTCGTTGTCCCAATGGAGACACCGGTCTATTGAAGCCTAAGAATACTTTTGATTGCTGTTTTGACAATTCGGACAGTAAGTTATCTAACTGTTCTTTATTCACAACATGAGGTTTCTCTATATAAACATGTTTTTTCATTTTCATGGCCTGCACGGCATATTCTGCATGGCTGGCATGGTCCGTGGCGATGTAAAGCATGGCAATCCGATCATCATTCAAAATTTCTTCAAATGAATCCGTGTAGTGCGGGATTTTATAATATGATGCCAAAGATGCTGCTCTGTTTATGTCTATGTCCATAACAGCGGCAATAACATCACCGAATTCTTTTTTAAGGTAATAGGCTATTGTTGTGAAGGCGAAATTACCGCATCCTATCAACGCTATTTTTTGCGTCCTTTTAAAGTTGGTATTACTCTGCGGCAAAGTATCGAATTTTCTTTTTAAATGTTTTTGTCCCTGTACCTTTATCCACGTTCTGCGCAATCCATACAATCGGATATATCTGAATACTTTTTTGATTTTAAATGTTAATTTCTGATGTAAATAATCCATCCTGTCCGTCCTACTTTAGCAAACCGGTAAACATCTGATAGGTTTCTTCTACAATCCGGGTGTCTTCCAAGTACTGTTTCGCCTTTTTTAAAGCGCCATCGCAATAGGTTTGATGTTCCGGTTTATCCATCTGAACGCAGTGATTTACTACTTCGTTAAACTTATTTTTATCTTCTAAATCGATAACCCAGCCCGCTTCATATTTTTCCAGGTCCTGCCAGGGTGTTCTGTCGCTTATTATAGCCGGTGTACCCGAAATTAAGCTTTCTAATATTATATGTCCAAAATTTTCGCCAAGACTGGGGAAGAAGAGAAAATCGTTTTGTCGTAATAGGTTAATTATCTCCTTATGTTCCACTGGGCCGTGGAAATTAACCACTACATTTTCAGGAAGCTGATTTGCCTGGTTTAAACATAGTTGCAGATAATCTTTATCTTCTCCGGGCCCATAAACATCCAATGTGACCCGTCCTTTGCTGCCTCTCAATAAAGTAATAGCGCCCAACAAATTCTTGTTCTTAGCTACCCTGCCAATATATACCAGATTCAGGATTCCCTTTTTCTTATTTGATACCCGACCATCCCCCACTTTGGCATTCTTTGGTGGAATATTGGAAATGATTTGCAGCCCTTTCACACGTTTCTGACCAAAGACTTTTAAAAGCTGTTCCTTCTCAAAAGGACTGCTAACCTGCCATACTACATTGGAATAAATATTGATGAAAGAATTCAAAAACAAGAACAATTGTTTTTTTAACCTTTTCTCGGTTAAAGCAGAAGGCGCAAATTCCCCTCTCAAAGCAAGTACGGATGGTTTCTTGGGTAACCATCCGATTTTTTCCATTAGTAATGGAAAAACCGTTAAATAAGGATAAAAAAAACTATTGTAATAGCGAATATCGTGTTTGGTATTTCGTATTATATGTCCTATTTTGTGTATGGTCATATTGCTTTTTGAAATATAATAAATATCAATACCATTCACCTTAGTCCAGCGGTTCCTATCAACATTTGGATAGGGGTCTTTTTCACCTAAATCAAAATCGGGCGTAAGAATCTTAAACGTAATTCTATCCGAGAGATGATCAATCAAATTGCGCAGGCTCTGG
>DRQG01000138.1 GCA_011369465.1 Caldithrix abyssi | reverse complement strand
CTGAGCCAGACGCTGAACAACCTGCTGGAACGGCTGCAGAAAGCCTTTCGCGCCCAGCAGGAGTTTATATCGGACATCACCCATGAGTTGAAGACGCCGCTCTCCATGATGCGCACCCACTGGGAGGCGGAAATCAACAACCCGCAATTATCCGATGAGACCAAGGAACGCATCCTGACCGATGTGGAGGCCATCAGCCGCCTGAACCGCCTGCTGAACGACCTTTCCCTGCTCAGCAAAACCGAGGAACGCCAAAACTGGCAATTGGAGCCCCTTGACGCACGGGAAATTGTGGAAAGCGTTATCGCCGAACTTAAACCCGTTTTTGAACTGCGCGGGCAAAAGCTGCATACCCGTTTTGAAGCAACGGCAACCGTTAACGGCGACCGCGACAAGCTGTATCAGGTCTTTTTCAATCTCCTGGAGAACGCCTCCTCCCACAGCGGGACGGGCAGCTCCATTTATATAACGACCCGCCGCCACGGAGAATGGTGGACGGCCACGGTGGAGGATGACGGACCGGGCATCCCGGAGGAAGACCAGCCCCACATTTTCAAGCGCTTTTACCGCGTGCAAAAGGATCGTTCCCGTAAAAGCGGCGGCAGCGGTCTGGGACTGGCCATCGTTAAAGGCATTGTTAACGCCCACAACGGCAGGATAAGCGTGGATAACGGTGATCACGGTGGCGCGCGCTTCCGGGTGGAGCTGCCGGTGTACGCGGCAAAATAACCACGGTCGGCGGACAGGGCGGGAACATAAAAACACAATCCCCGGCCCGGCCACCGAAACAGTAACTCTCTTAATGGAAAAGGAGCGGATCATGGCCTCTATAAGATTTCTCGGCGCTGTCGGCACAGTTACCGGCTCGCGGCATTTACTGGAACTGGAAGGAAAAAACTACCTTATCGACTGCGGTCTTTTTCAGGGACTGAAAGCCAATCGTTTAAAAAATTGGGAGCCCTTCCCGATTGATCCCGCCCGCATCGATCAGGTGCTGATCACCCATGCCCATATCGACCATACCGGTTATCTGCCGCGGCTGGTAAAGAATGGCTTCGCCGGTGAAATCCACGCCACCCACCCTACGGTGGATCTGATAAAAATACTTTTGCCGGACAGCGCCCACCTGCAGGAAGAGGACGCCCGCTGGGCCAACAAGAAAAAATTTTCCCGGCACAGTCCCGCGCTGCCTCTTTACACCGGAGCGGATTCCGAAAAGGTTTTCCCCCTGCTGCGCGGTCATCATTATGGCGAGGATATTTTTCTGGAAAAGGATATCCGCCTGAAGTATAAAAACGCCGGTCATATTCTGGGCTCCTCCTTTCTGGACATCAAAAGGCTGGACGGTCCCCAAAGCCGTAAAATTGTGTTCAGCGGCGATTTCGGCCATCCGGGACGGCCCATTCTGCGCGACCCGGCGCAAATCTACAATGTCGATTACCTCATCCTGGAATCGACCTACGGCAACCGCCTGCACCCCAAAAGCGAACCGGAACAATACATTACGCGCATCATCAACGAAAGCGCGCAGCGCGGCGGCGTGCTGGTGGTACCCGCCTTTAGCGTGGGCCGCACACAGACCCTGCTGTACACCATCCGCAAACTGGAAGAGGAAAAAAAGATTCCCGAGCTGGATATTTTTATCGACTCGCCCATGGCCATCAAGGCGCTGGAGGTCTATAAAAAGCACGTGAACGAACTGAATCTGGAAGCGCGCAAGATGTTTTTGCAGGGCACGGAGATTTTTAAACCCAAATATTTAAAAATCTGTACCACGGTGGAAGAATCGAAAGCCATCAATACGGTAAAAAAGAACGCCGTCATCATCTCCGCCAGCGGCATGATGACCGGAGGACGCATTTTGCACCACATGGCCGAACGGCTGCCGGACAGGAAAAACACCGTCCTGTTCATCGGCTATCAGGCCGAGGGCACCCGCGGGCGGGCCATCCTTGAAGGCCGGAAGAATGTTAAGATTCACGGCCAAAAGGTGCCGGTCAAGGCTCATATCGAGGAGATATCCGGTTTTTCCGGCCACGGGGATTACCTGGAAATGCTGGCCTGGCTGAGCGCTTTTAACAAGCCGCCTAAAAAGACCTTTCTGGTTCATGGCGAAACCGAAGCGGTGCGGGCCATGGCCGGACATATCCGTGAGCAACTGGGCTGGGAGGTGGTCATCCCCGAGGAGGGTAAGGTTTACCCGCTGGATTTTTGACACAACCGGCCCGGGAAAACCGGCCATGACCCTCACATTATAAAGAACCCTGTAATGAAACCGTCCCGGGGCGGACGGGTTTCCCGTCCGCCGTCCGGGGTTATAGATAGTTCGTTCTTCTTCCCGGTATTGGGCCGACAATTATTTTTTTGGACATAATTCATTCCGTTTTGTATACTGTATTAAGCTTCTGTTGAAGTCCGTGTGATGACATCAATAAAACCGGGGAATGGTACAGCCGAATGCCACAATAATGCAGAGTCCTGATTCCAGGATGTTATGCGGACTACCAAAGGATATCAACTCCTTTTTATTTCAGTAAAAACAAGAAGATACGTTTACAATAAAAAAAACCCTCAAAGTGATATTATGCGGAGTTTTTCCACTCACATATAAGTTAAATGCTTTACATCTTGGAAAAGGTTATTACATCAAATGAAGAATATCTTATTTTTTATAGTTTTGCTAATAGTTTGTAGCTCAAGCTTGGCTAATGTTGGTGGGCGGTTTTATAAATATGGTATTGCTGGCATAATTCCGGATGACAGCACAACGATTCTTAACGCTAATACTTCAATTTCTTACCAGGACAGCATTTGTACTTTTAAAACAATCTATAAAGTATCATCAGCAAAGTCGGTTTTTAAAGGAAAATTTTTTGGATTAAATTTTTCCAATATCAAGATTAATAATAAACCCTATTATTATGATAGTTCGCAAGTTGTTATTATGCAGGGTGATTCATCCATTTTTAACAGAAATTGGGTTTTGGAAAATATACCAGGTCAATACAAATATAAGTCTATTAAAGTTGAGATTAAAACGAATCCAGATTCCACTTTTATAATTAGTGGGAATCTACATATTAAACCCGCCTCAAATTGGGGGTTAGCTGGCTTACAAGATATGGCATCAATCAGACATCCGTTTTTTGGGAAAATAAATTTAACAGCAAATGAATATTCTGTAGTCTATTTATTTGCGCCAATTCATTCTTTTGCAAATCTTCAATCTGTTTCATCAAAATTTGAAGGTAAAAATATTATCTTAAAAAATAGAAGGCTACATTTTAAAAATTCTTTTCAAAAACATACTTATAATAGTGTTGCCCAAAACGATTATATGTCATTTACAGATTCAATTCCGGAAGCAATAGAATACCGTTTTTCCAAAAATGACCGTTCTCTAAGTTTAAAACATAACTATTTCTCTTTCGGCGGACCAGTTGGATATATTGGGAAAAAGTCTGGCAAATTATTTTATGAATTCGGTTGGGAATTTGCAGTTAATCCTTTTAGATTGCTTTCGGTTTTACCTTCGGTTAACTATTCATTTTCTGCAGACCGTACCTATTGGAATTATGGGTTGCGATTTTTGTCTATGGGCTATAATGCGGGTATCCTTTATAATGAAAAAAATGGAATAGATTACTCTTTTGGAATATCACTCGGTATGTTAGGTGTAGAATTTCGCTCAAAAACGTTTCTTTTACAGTTGTCAATATAATACATTAAAGTAGTAAAACGCATATAAAAAGCTAGTCAAGCTGAATTTGCACCCGCCCGCCTCGGCCACGGGGCAACGGCGATGAATCGGCATCGGAAAGGTGCCTAATATTCATTACAAAAAGAAAAATCAATGGTTAGAGGTGGTGGCAAAATAACGGTAAAACATATTTTTATTTTTTAATTTTCTGTTTCGTAAGTCATGCTCAAATAAACAGTTCAACAGGAAATCTGATTCACGTTAATGCCCATCAGAATAAAATTGATTATTCTGATACATTAGGTTCCTGGCAAAATGGAATTAACGATATCTATTCCGGTTATTATGATATTGTTATGACCGACAGTTCAAAGTTTTTATTGAGAAATAACGACTATTCACCGGAACAATTAATCGGTTTTCATAAAAAGGAACTTGAAAATATTCAAACGGGGGAAAGACAGGAATTCAGTTACTTTGATGCTTCGGACTATGTCGGTTTATTTGATTTACAACCCAATACATATAGAATACAAAAAGGGACGTGGCTTTTTGATGATGTATCCGGGAACGGTTTTTTAAGTAATGGAGACTCTTAATATAAAACGGATATAAGTAACGGAAATTATCTTTACCATATTTGCAGTGAAGTTGATTCCTCACAAATTATTCTGTAGTCCCCCCATTATTAAAAGTCTCTGAAGAAAAACAAATAACTTAGAAACTTTACCCCAAAGCCAAAATTCTTGCTGTGATTGGAGGCTAAATCGTCACTTGACATGCCCGGTATCAGGTACTATATTTTACACGAAAAATCAATGTTCTATTTCCTTTAGTTAAAATATAAAAGGACGCTTTAATTATGAAACATATATTAATATCGGTCACATTACTAAGCTTATTTCTACAAATGGGCTGTAATAATGTGTCTTCGTCATCAGGTGTTTTTTCGGTCAAAGGGAAAATATATAACACACAAGGACCTGTTCAAAATGCAAAAATATCTATTGACAATGCGATAAACTGGACAACATACAGCTCAGATAATGGTGATTTTGAGATAAAGAATGTCTCCGAAGGAAAACATACAATAACGATTGTAAAAGAAAACGCGGATAGCAGTTTTTCTGAAAGATCAGAAACAGTTTCCGTATACTCTAATACAAACCTATCATTATTATTACCCAAACCGGTTAAATTACTTAATCCGCAAAACATAACCGTAAATTCCATAGGGCTTGTCTGGGAAACCACAGATGCTGAAGATTTTGTTGAATATAAAGTTTATCGAAGAGATACACCCGGACTCGATGAGACAACCGGAGAACTGATTTATGTATCTACCAACAAAACGGATACAACGTTTGAAGATACCGGACTGTATTCAGACAAAAAATACTATTATAGAGTATATGTGATGAATAATTACGGTAAATTAGGTGGAAGCAATATTGTAAACTCAGCAACTTTAAAAGGAAATCTAATAGTAAACGGTAATTTTGAATCTAACAGCAACGTATTGGATTACTGGAATATTTCAGGATCGGGAAGTACTGTATTGGATAGCATCGTCTTCTATCAAGATAATAAATCTATGCATATTAAAACGCCCTTTGTTTCATCAGGAAGCTCAACGACCTTACTCTCGGAAACTATTTATATTGAGCCTAATAAACTACATGTTTTTTCGGGCTGGTTTAAAATTGAAGGAAAAAAAACCGCTGATCTTAATCTGTGGGTTGCAATAAAGCAAGGAGAGCATGTAACGTCAAATGAAATAATCATTGATGATCCTAATAGTTGGCGGGGTGACGAATTTTCTATGGATTGGGCAAATCAGGAATTCTCTTTTTATGTCAATACAAATGAGCCTATAAGAATAATGATTGTTGCAGGTACGGAAAATGTCTGGATTGATGAAATGAGTCTCATTAAGCAATAGTTCTTTCGAACTATACAATATTCCCCCAACAGCCAAATCGAATGGCTTATTCGGCACATAGTGTGATTTTGTAAAGCATTGTGATTGCCAGGTGTGTAATCATAAAATCAACAAATCACCTTCATCACAGTACAGACAATTTTACCCACGGACAAGCTGCCCGGCCCCACAGGCACGGCCCCTATTCCCTTAAACGGAACAACGGGTGTACAGACTCAGGTGGTATACTCGGCGTTGATGCGTACATAGTCGTAGCTCAGATCCGAGCCCCAGCCGGTGGCCTTGCCCTCGCCCTGGTTTAAATCCAGG
>DRQG01000137.1 GCA_011369465.1 Caldithrix abyssi | reverse complement strand
TTTTACGCAGATTTTTAATGACATTTTCGAAACTCAGGATTTTAAACCGTATGAAATCACCCGATTGGACCGGGTGCCATTGGACTTCCATGCGGACACCGTCGAAAAGATACGGCATTATACTTGCTGCATGAACTGTTTGCAGAACCTGATCATCCGTCTCATTATATAGCCTATACAAACCGTCATCGATCTGGATTCGATATTCACGGGTTGGGTATGGATAGTCAACGGTCAGTTCTTTTATAATGGGCCATCTATCATCCTGAGTTCTCTCTGAAAGAAAATATGTATATTCCTTATAAGGCATATTTAGTGTTTGCAGTGTTTGACCACCTATAAAAACCTCCCGAATAACGAATTGCAGATTGAGTTCCTCTATAGCTTTGCCCAGGACCGCTCTGGTTGTTATCAATTCGATTTCCGTATCCAAAGCATCACGGGATTTCATAGACAAGACGGTCTCAAATTCGTCTACCGGTCGATCGCTTTCCACTTTTTCTTTTTTCAGAAGAACAAAAGATTCATAGATAGGGGGTGCAAAAAAATTATAAAGTAAAACCGTGGTAATTACGACCAGTACAGAAAAAACAAATATACGCTTCCTGCGATATATGATTTGTAAGATATGTTTAAACTTTAAATCACTTGCGGTTTCCATATTGATTTCTCCATCCATATTAGCGAAAAAGAAAAATACTCATCGAAACAATGCGATTATGGCCACAATCAGGCCGGCGGCTGACACCAGAATGGCTGTATTTCGTGACGTCCCCCATTTACGCGATACAAAGACTCTGTCGCCAGACTGAAGAAAGAAATCTTTATCTTTCTCACCGCTTTCGATCAAACGTTCCGCATCGAAAACAAACTCCTGGTCTTTACGCTGTACATATACTTCGCTCATATCGGAATCCGCCGTTTCACCACCGGCCATGGCAATTACATCTAACAGAGTTTCAACACCGGTCACATAATAAACGCCCGGTGTGCGGACTTCACCCAGAACGCTTATTCGAAACAATGGCTGGATTATCAGTTCAACCTGCCTGTAAAGTGAATCGTAGCGCGTGCTGATTTCTTTCTTTATTGATGAATAATCTTTATGCCCGGTTTTGATCGGCCCGATAAAGGGTAGTTGTAAGCTGCTGTCCCGTTGAATAAAGTAATCACCCGATATTTCATCGCTAATATTATAGAAAGTTAGACGCACGCCATCACCGGGAATTAATTTTTGAGCCGGGGAATAGTCGTATAATGAAAATATAAATAAAAATAAAAACAGGAAATATGGCATCGCAAACCCCTCCAATATATACCTTACCGGCACGGCTCCGCCCTGTCAATTACATATCGTGTCGATATGCAAACAGAGCGTTGGAAACAACGGACTATTTTGAAGTTCAATTATTTGCAAATATCGTTATCGTGTACAATATGATAGGCAAAAGATCAATCCGGAGAATCAATACAATACCATTGGCTGTATTCCAACCGGAATATTGTCAGCAAACAGTTCAAAAACCGATGATAAGAAATGCTTTTCTCAATCGATTTTATCCCAAATTGATTTATCTATGAGCAAGTATGTAAAAAGTTTTTCAATAAATCAGTCGATATGAGGCTCGTATTTTTGAAGAATCAGACAGTTCTAAGTTTGCATCCGTGCAAAAAAATAAATATACCCGTAGAAAAATATCTGAGTCAGATCTCTGAATGGTAGAAAAGTGGCTTTAATTTAATAAAAAGTTTTCGGAAAATCAAAAGGATATGGATAAATAAACATAATGCTGAATATTCTTAATTATATTCGCAAAATAAAAAAACCCGCAGGAGAATAACCGGCGGGTTTTAATTAATAAATACAATAGATTCTATTTTACTATTTGACATTCCTGCAAATATTTGAGCACTATTTCAGCGCTTTCTTCCAGAGAATGCTCGCTGGTATCGATAACCAACTCGGCATTGAGCGGTTCTTCGTACGGCGCGTCAATGCCGGTAAACTGCTTGATTTCACCGGCGCGGGCTTTTTTGTACAGCCCTTTGGGGTCGCGTTCTTCGGCCACTTCCAGCGGCACTTTTACATATACTTCGATAAAGCGGCCGTCATCCAGCAGGGCGCGGGCCTTGTCGCGGTCGGCGCGGTAGGGCGAGATAAATGCGGTCATGGTGATAATACCGGCGTCAGCAAACAGTTTGGCCACTTCGCCGATACGACGGATATTTTCTTCGCGGTCTTCGGGCGAGAACCCCAGATTTTTGTTGAGGCCGTGACGGATATTATCGCCGTCCAGCACATACGTTAAATGTCCTTTTTCGAACAGTTTTTCTTCCACGGCATGGGCCAGAGTGGATTTACCGGAACCGGACAGGCCGGTAAACCAGATAACCACACCCTTTTGCTGTAAGAGTCGTTCGCGATCGGCATTGGTAATGGCGCCCTCATGCCAGGTAATATTGGTTGCTTTTTGTTTGGTCACGTTGAGCTCCTTCTTCATTTAATATTAGCTTATTCTTATTCCATAATTCTATCACTTCACACCAAAAGTGACAGGTGACAAGTGACGCGTGACAGGATATAGAAATGCCCATGCATTCATTTATTTAAATACCGGATTAAGCCCTGAAGCATATTTCGAATTTCGCTTAATTCATTCTACGATTTCATTTTATCAAAACCATCAATACCTTAAAACTCGTCACTTGTTACTTGTCACGCGTCACCAAAGCCTACAACGATTGATAGTAGTCCATTAATATCTTCCCCACTTCCGGGCGGGTGAATTCCTGGGGCGGCATTTCGCCGTTGCCCAGCATTTCGCGCACTTTGGTGCCGCTGATCAACACCCGGTCTTCCTTGCCGTGCGGACAGGTGCGCATGGAGGCCATGCCTTCGCATTTGTGACAATAGAAGGTCCAGTCGATATTAAGCGGCTGTATGTGCAGGGCGTCGGCCGGGATTTCATCAAAAATTTTCTGTGCATCAAAGGGGCCGTAATAACTGCCCACACCGGCGTGATCGCGCCCGATAATCAGATGGCTGCAGCCGAAGTTCTGGCGGAAGATGGCATGCAGCAGAGCTTCACGCGGCCCGCCGTAGCGCATTTCCATCGGATACACTTTGAGTACCACGTTTTCTTTTACATAATATTTGTCGATCAGTACCTCGTAGCATTTCATACGTACATCAGCGGGAATGTCGCCGGCTTTCAGTTTACCCACCAAGGGATGAATCAGCACCCCGTCGGTTACTTCCATAGCGATTTTGGTTACGTATTCATGCGAACGATGGATGGGATTGCGGGTTTGGAATCCGGCAATGCGCGTCCAGCCTTTTTCTTCAAAAATAGCGCGGGTTTCAGCCGGCCGGGCATAGTAACCGGCAAATTCTTTCGGGTAATGCAGTTCGCTGAATACTTTAACCGGGCCGCCCAGAAGGATATCGTGCTGAGCGTACACTTTAGCCACGCCAGGATGGGCTTCGTCATCGGTGCGAAAAACGTGTTGGGCTTCTTCCTTTTTATCGTAGGTGTATTTTTCTTCCACGGTCATCATGCCCATCAGTTCGCCGCTTTCGTCGTCGTACAGAGCCACCTCGCTGCCCTCGGCAATGGTATCGGCCTGCTCTTTGGTTACGGATACGGTAATGGGGATGGGCCACATCAAACCGTTATCCAGATGCATGTTTTTAACCACATTAACATAATCAGCCTGACGCATAAAACCATCCAACGGGCTGAAGGCGCCCATGGAAAGCATGATCAGATCGGATGTTTCCCGAGAGGTTAATCGAACAGCGGGCAGAGTCTGGGCTTTTTGCATCAACTCGGCGCGTTCATTATCGGCTACCATCAGAGGTTTGAGTTCACCTCCGTGGGGAGGTACCAGTTTGCTTGACATATACGGCTCCTGTTTTTATTTCACGTTTAAATGATTTTTTTCAGAACGTTTAAATTACGAAGTTGATATTTTTATCCGGGTGATGCGACGCACGAAGCAGCATAATTTTTCTCTGTGTTTAACAAAAGATGAAATGTACGTGTTTACAGGTAATGAATCAAAAAAAAGAGGTGGATGGATGTTGGTTTTTCAGTCTTTAGTTGTCAGTTTTCAGTTATCAGTTGTCAGTAAAAGTACTTCTTAATTCGAATATCGTTAATCGGTGTTCGAAATTCATTCATTGGCTGTTAGCTTTCGGCTATTAGCTGTTGGCTATAGGTTGTTGGCTGCCTGCCCTGACCCCGCCTTTGCGGGACGAAGGTGCCTGCCCTGAGCGGAGTCGAAGGGTTAGTTCTCAGTTTTCAGTTCCAAGTTCCCAGTTCCAAGTTATTAAAATATTGGGTTATTGGTTCCTAAATCTTAAATCGTAAATCGACATTCGAAAATCCGGTTTTTTGGCTGTTAGCTTCAGTCTTCAGTTGTCAGTTCTTAAATCTTAAATCACCCGCCAGCCAGCCCAATGCTGTACCGGCTATTCCCCAGAAAAACGGCTGGACAGATAGCGGATACTGCGGCTGATGATTTATCAAATGGAACTGGCCCCACAAATAAGCGCCAAACGCGGCCGAAAACGAAAAAAGCATTATCCGCCAGGCCGAACGCGCATTAATCCGCAGCCCGGGGAAATAGCCGCCCAACACAGGCAAGAGCAGAGGAGGAAGAAACAGACTGCCCAGATGGTACCATAAACCGATAACCGACGGTACCCATACAATAAGCCCGATAGCCGCCACAGCGGTGAGCAGCAGTCCCCAGCGTACCCACAGATTGATCCGCACATCGTCTTCGGTAGCGTCTTTCCAGCGGCCGATCAGATCACGGCCAAAAGTCAGAGCGGACAGGAAAGCGTAGCTATCGATTGTTGACATAATAATGGCCATCAGTCCGGTAATAAACAATCCTTTCAACAAGGGCGGCAGTACAGCCAGACCCAAAAGAGGATAGGACATAACCGGATTGATATCAGGCAATAAAACAAAAGCGTACAGGCCGGTGATAAGAGTGAGCATATCAAAAACAAACCAGAACAGCACGGAAATCAAAATACCGTTGCGCGCCGTTTTGGGCGATTGCGCGGCGGCACAGCGTTGATGGAAACCGGGATCGATAAACGTCCAGGCTGCAATACAAAACCAAACCACTACTTCCTGCCATCCCATGCCTCCGAGGGGCGATTTATGCTGTGCATCCAGCGCGGAAAACAGCGCCCCGATAGAAAGATCGGAACCGATCAGATAAAAAAACAATATTAAAAAACCGCCGAACATCAACACGAATTGAAAACGATCCGTTCGCACCACCGACCGAAACCCGCCCCACCAGATGTAAATCATAGAGAACAACGTTCCGATAAGCACAGAGGCAATAAACGGCAAGCCGGCCAACTCCTGCAAAAGGACGCCCAGCATTAAAATATACGGAGCCGGCGAGGTAATGATCATTAAAAATAAGCTGCCAATCAAACCGCTTTTACGGCTATAGCGCTGGTAAATAATATCCGGGATGGAAAATATTTTGGCTTTACGGATACGCCCGGCCAGAACAAAAGCAAAAAGCAGGGCAAAAATATAGTAAGGTACACCGAACACAAACCAGACCGACAGGCCATGCAGATAGGTGAACTCACCCACTCCTAAAATTCCGCCGTACCAAGTGGTTACCAGGGTGGCCACAAAGGCAGGCAAAGTAAGCGAACGGCTGCTCAGCAAGAATTCTTCCTGATCGGCTTTTTTACGTCTGCTGCGCAGGCCCAAATAAAGCAGGACAACAGGATACACAGCCAGCGGAATCCAGTCAAGAACGGACAAATGGTTCATTATCCGTCTTTCCGCTCTTCAAAAACTTCGTACAAAAATATTTTGCCCTCATCAAAGCTGATATGGCAGGTTTCATTTTCATACACATTGCTTACGCCCAAAAAATCCTTGTACACTTCCATCCCGGGCGCGGAATAGCGGAATCCATCCAGATGCAAATTTTTTACCGGACCGAAGGATACAATGGAAACGGTTTGGCCGATACCGCCCCGCAATGTATGGCGCCCCGGTTTAAGCAGCCTCAACCGGCCGTAATCATCCACGAATTGTATGGGAACATCCGCATCAAAGCGCTGAAGAAGAAGTAAATTACCAAGGGCATGATCGGCGCGGCGGCCTAAGGCGGCAAAAACGGTGATGGTTTCGGGCCAGAATTGTATCGCGAAATCCAGGGCTTTTTCCAAATCCGTGTAATCCTGCGAAGGCCGCTCGATTATCTGCGCCTTGGAAAAAAATCGTTTTGTATCTTCGGTAATCGAATCGAAATCACCCAAAAGATAATGCGGTTGTATTTGGAGAACCCGGCATAACTCGGCTCCGCCATCCGCCGCTATGATAACCGTATCCGGGGTTAGAAAACGTTTCACCGTCATACCGGATACGACATCTCCATTGGCAAAAATAGCAACAGGTTTTGATTGCATTTTAAGCTCGTTGTTTTAATGGTTTGTTGTTTAAAATTCCACTGTAACGCCGGCGTAAATACTGCGGCCGGCAGCAGGCCAATAGTAATTGCCATAATAATAATAGCCTGCCGTTTCATATTCTTCATCCAGCAGATTGTTAATTTTTAATTGAAAACGCATCGACGGCAGGGACGTGATCCAGTCGATACGATAAGCCAGCACCAGACGCAGTGTAAAATAAGGATCAATGATCCGGTTTTCGTTTTGGGTGTTGTCCAGATACTGTTTACCCACATATTGTCCCATCAGAGCGGCATAAAGATTGCGGTATTCCGACGTAATTTGAACATTCCCTATCATTTCCGGAAAGCCGGCGATAGAGTTTCCGCTCAAATCAATCGTTTGCGCCACCTGTCCCGTCTCCCAGTCGATTTCGTTGTATAAAAATTGCCGGAAATAATTCTGGCTGTAGGAAAAATTTCCGCTGAATTGTATGTATTTGAGCGGTTGGGCGTTAAAAGAAAATTCGACGCCCTGATGGATAGTGCTGCCGGCATTGCCTTTAATGGGACGCCCGTCATTATCCACCGTACCAAAAGGGACGATTTCGTTACGGAAATCCATTCGATACAGATTTAAACCCAGAGCCAGCGCCGGGCTGCTGTAATGAATGCCCAGTTCCAGATCCATAATCTCTTCCGGTTTTACATACGGTTCGCTCCAACGGACGCCCGTTATGGTTCCGCCGGAACGCAGGGTATCGCTTTGGGCGAACAACGGCGGCACACCCAAATCATCCGGCCCCTGCCAGGTATCGTACAGATCGTCGTCGGATGGTTCGCGCTGGGAATAGGATAAATTAACAAACATATTCCAGTTTTTATCGAACAGATAGGTCGCTCCCAAACGCGGACTCAGAAAATGGTACTCTACCCGATAGCTGTTCACTTTATCACCCTGAAAATTGGCCACGGCCTGTTGCTGCATCTCATACCACTTATACTCATACAACAGGTTGGACATTATTTTTATCTTTTTAGTATAATCATAATCAAAATTGATAAAAGCGGTGGCTGCTTTTTTGTCACCGTTGTAGGCGTAATATTTACGATCCGCATCATATTGCGCCGGCATATTCTTGGCCCAGATCACTTTGCCAAAATGATCGCTGTCAAAAAGATACGAAGAGAAACCCATACTCAAGGCGCCGTCCGGAACCTGCACGTTAAAACGACTCACCCAGCCGTATTGATTTTTTTTAACCCACTTTTGCCGAACCAGATCAGTGCGTTTTACGTAATAGCGCCTCTCGGCGTCTCTGTACAACAGGCTGTCGCCCACGGTTTCATAGTACTTCAGAGAGTCCGATCCGAACAAACCCGGATCATAGGTGGGAAACGGCTGCATCCCGAAATCAACCAGCTTTTTTCTGTTTTTCAGATTTTCGTAATACCCTGCGCCGCGGATGTAATAGAAGCTGTTTTTCCAGGTCATCTCTTTATTAATGAACCACTCATTGATCAGTTCAAAATGGGGCTGACTAAAATTATCAATATCATTGGCATAGGTACTGTATTTCATTGTCCGGTCTTTGTTCATATCTTCTTCATAAAGACCGTCCCAATCCGGATGGGTGATTTCCTGTCCCCCGTAGATATTCAGGCGGGTAATCATCTTTTCGTCATAGCGGGCGGCGCTTAAGAAATACGACCACAATTCGCTGCCGGAATTTTCACGAAAACCGTCGGAGGTGATCCGCGAGAACCGGGCGTGAAAGGCGTACGTGTTATCCACCAACCCGGAGTTGTATTTAAAGGCGAATTTTTTTGTATTGAAACTGCCGCCCAGAAATTGAGCCGAAATCCCTTTGCGTCCGCCCAGTTGGTTGGTAAGAATATTGACCGAGCCGCCAAAGGTAGAAGTGCCGTAAACGGTGCTGCCTACGCCGCGCTGTACCTGTATATCCTGCGTGCTTTCGGCCAGATCGGGCATATCTACCCAGTACACCTGATGATCTTCGGGATCGTTTAAAGGAATGTCGTTAATCATCACGCCGATGCGTTTCTGGTCAAAACCGCGTATTTTCAGGAAGGAATAGCCCAGTTCATCGCCGGTTAAAGAATAGGAATAGGTGTTGGGCAAAGTGCTGAGCATCATCGGAACATCGGAGGCCGTATAGGTGTTTTCAATCTCTTCCCTGCTAATATTGCTGAAGGCCACGGGAGTTTCTCCGCTTTTAGCGCGCGTTTCGGTGATGACAATGGTCTGTCCGGGCAAAATGAGCGGCTGGAGCTGAAAGACAACGGTTTCCCGTTCGTCAAGCAGTTTAACCGGTCGCTTGGCCGGCCGGTACCCTACATAAGATACATTGACCGTATAAACACCGGGTTTGCTCACCTCAATGGTAAAGAAACCCTGTTCATCGGTCATACCGCCCAACGCCGTTTCGGCGATGGAAACATTGGCACCGGCCAGCGCTTCCCGAGTTTGGCCGTCAAATACGTAGCCGGTAATGCGGTACGTTTGCGCCTGGACGATGAGCACCGTACATGCGATAAAAAAAATAACACGCTTAATCATCGTATATCTCCTGCTCTTAATAAGCTGTTAGACGGGCGGAATACCTGTGCGGAGAAAACGGATGCGGTATACGCAGAATGGACAGAAAGTGCAGGATGGTCGCTTTCCGTGTTTCCTCCGCTGGTATTACCCAGATCAGGTTCGAAGGGTATGCATCTCAGCCCCGAATCGATGGGGCACCCCTAACGGACGCCGTAAATTTAGAACCAAAGGGGAATAATGTCAATTGAGTTTTTCTTCTCAGTGAAAAAATAATTTTTTGGGAATAAAAACGTGTGCAACTTTGTCTGATATATATCGTATAGTTGATGGTTCAACCAATTTGGTTTAAATTAACCTTTTTCGGATTAACTGAATTTTATCCAAACTCCTGTTTTTCATCCGGCCGGTAAACGATTACAAACCGTATTTGCCGGACCAATCCAGGCATCATCAATTTTATTTAACACAGAAAGGCTGCAATCTTTGTCTCAAACCGAACCATTTACCCAAAGTTTCCCATATATCGTCCACAAATTATACCGGCTTATCCATTTGCATATCAACCGCAGTTTTGCCCGCTCCGGCTACGATATCAGTCTGGATCAGTTTTTGGTGCTGGTTTTCCTCTGGCAGCAGGAAGGGCGTTCGCAGCAGGAGCTGGCCCGGCTTACTTCAAAAGACAAAGCCAGTATAACCCGCCTGATCAGCGGATTGGTACGCCGCGGACTGGTAAAAAGGGAAAGAGGAATGACCGACCGACGCAGTAAACGGATTTTTTTAACCCCAAAGGGCAAAGAAATGCAGGGCGGTTGTTACGCAGACGGGCAGAGAAGCCGCGATCTTCTGGTACACGGCATTGACACGGAACATCTGCAGATAACACAACAGGCCCTTTTAAAAATGATCGAAAATTTCCAATCTCAATTCAGCGGAGAAGAAAAATGAAATTCAGCAAAACACATATTATTCCCCTGCTTATTATCGCGGCGTCTGTGCTAATTATGTTGGCGCTCTTTCGTCTGGGCGACGATCAGCCAAAGCGAAAACACACCGTACATCCCAAAACCGTGGATGCCCTGGTCGTTTCATTGGGAGATGTCCCCACGGAAATCATTGTTTACGGGCGGCTGGTTTCCAGCCAGCCGGTAGCGTTGATCAGCGAAGTGGCCGGCACCATTGAAGCGGGTACGGTGCCCTTTTTGCCCGGTCAGATATTCAAAAAAGGCGATCTACTGCTAAAAATTGACGACCGGCAGGCCCGGTACGATTTGAACAGCCTTAAAAGCGATTTTTTGAATGCTTTGACTGCGGTGCTTCCGGAACTGAATGTGGACTTTCCCGAGGCCTATCGCACTTTTCAGGAATATTTCGATCAAATCCGTTTTGACCGTCCCTTGCCTGTGCTGCCGGAAGCAGGCGATAAAAAAATAAAACTGTATCTGACGCGGTTTAATGTGTATAAACTCTATTTTTCCGTTAAAAATCAGGAAATCCGGCTCAAAAAACACTATTTTTACGCCCCTTTTGACGGGTCTGTGATCAGCGCCGATCTGCGGGTCGGTTCCACCGCCCGGGCCGGCAGCCAGTTGGGGAAGATTATCAATTTAAGCAGTCTGGAAGTGGAAGCCCCGGTTCCCGCTCAGGACATTGCCTGGATTGATCCGCAGGGAAAGGTGAGCCTAAGTTCCGCCGAGATTCCCGGACAATGGACCGGCCGGATTGCCCGTATCGGCAAAGCCATAGACGAGCAAACCCAGACCATTCCCGTGTACATCCGCCTGGATAAAAAGGGTCAGGATCGCCTGTACAGCGGTGTTTTCCTTACCGCCCGTATTCCCGGAAAAAATGTGAAAAACGCCTTTTCCATTCCCCGCCGCGCTTTGTATGGGGGATCGAATATTTATATGATTCGAAACGGGCGGCTGGCCTATCGGACCGTGGAAGTACTCCGACAACAGGAGGACAGCGTGATTTTGGGCGGCGGCATTCAAACCGGCGATACGGTGATAACGGATATCCTGCAGGGCGTTGCGGTTGGGATGCCCGTACGTATGCGCGGAAGCGGAACGGACAACAAGCCCGCCGACCGCCAGAGGAGCGCCGGCCAATGAAAAAAATAATTGAATTTTTTATCCGCTATCGTATTTGGACCAATGTGGTGATGTTCAGCGTGTTCGGCTTCGGACTTATTTTCCTCAGCCAAATGCGCTATTCGTTTTTCCCGGAGGTAAAGCCCGACCTGATTACCATCCAGGTGGCCTATCCGGGCGCCTCGCCGGAGGAAATGGAAGAGGGCGTTGTCCTCAAGATCGAAGAAAATATTGAAGGCCTGCCCGGCGTGGAACAGGTGACCTCGGTCTCCAGCGAAAATTTCGGCAGTGTGGTGGTGGAAATTTCCCGCGACGCCGATCTGGATAAAGTATTAAACGATGTAAAAAACGCCGTAGATCAGATCAATTCATTCCCGTTGGACGCCGAAAAACCGGTCATATTTGAGCAAAAATACCGGACACGCTCGCTGGGTATCGCCCTGTACGGCGAAACGGATTTATACAATTTAAAAACCATTGCCGATCATTTTCGCGACGATCTCTTAGCGCAGGAAGAAATATCGCAGGTTGCTGTTGAAGGGCTGCCGAGGCTGGAGTTTTCCATCGAGGTGTCCGAGCGCGACTTGCAGCGTTACAAACTTACTTTTGAAGATATCCGTCGTGCGGTGGCCGCAGCCAATGTGAATATTACCGGCGGGAAATTCGACACCCGGTCCGAAGAAATTCTTATCCGCGCTTACGGCAGGCGCTATCACGCCAAAGAGCTGTATGATATTCCGGTACGCGGTAATCCGGATGGGACGGTCATCTATTTAAAGGATATTGCACAAATAAGAGAACAATGGGAGGATATCCCCAACCGTACTTTTTACGACAATAAACCGGCGGTGATCCTGAATATCGACCAGACCGAAAGCGAAGATATCCTGGCCATTGCCGAAAAAGCCAAAGCAATGGTCGCTTCTTTTAACGAACAAAACCCTCAAATACACGCCGTAGTTGTGGACGACCGAACCGTCCCCCTGCTTCAGCGTCTGCAGTTGCTTATCAAAAACGGCTTATTCGGATTGCTGCTGGTTGTTTCGGCGCTGGGTTTTTTTCTCAACCTGCGGCTTTCGTTCTGGGTGTCTGTGGGTATTCCTTTCGCTTTTCTGGGCATGTTCATTCTGGTCTCATTGGTGGGCATTACCATCAACGTTATTTCCCTGTTTGGAATGATCATCGTGGTGGGTATTCTGGTGGATGACGCCATTGTGGTGGCCGAGAATATTTATGCGCACTACGAACGGGGCAAGTCCGCATTGGATGCCGCGCGCGACGGCACCATCGAGATGTTGGCACCGGTTTCCACATCGGTACTCACCACTATTCTGGCCTTTATGCCCTTTTTCTTTTTGGACGGCCGCATGGGAAAATTTATGTGGCAGATGGCCCTGGTGGTCATCAGCGCGCTAATTTTTTCTTTAATTGAAGCCTTTCTCATTCTGCCCGCCCATCTGGAACATTCCAAAGGCTTGCATCCGCACAAACAGGACAGTCCGCTGCGCAAAAAAATTGAAGCTGTGATCCACAAATTCACCCATCGTATTTACGCGCCGGTTTTGCGCGCCGCCCTGAATCACAAATGGGTAACCGTGGTTATGCCGCTTGCCCTTACTTTCATCACGGTGGGATTGCTGGCCAGCGGAATCATCGGCCGTACCATTTTCCCCTTTATCGACGGCGACACTTTGCCGGTTAATATTTCATTGGTGCCGGGGACTCAGGAGTCCACCACCGATTCGTTACTGCAGAAAATAGAGCGCATCGCCTGGCAGGTAAATGAGGATATGAGCGCCGAACGAAGCGACGGCCGTCAGCTTGTGGAGAGCATCCGGCGGGATATCGGGAAAAACGATTTTGGCGAAAGCGGAAGCCACACGGGTAAACTCACCTTGCAACTGCTGGACGGCGAAATCCGGCAAATGGACAGCTACATTATCGCCAATCGTCTGCGGCAGGCCGTAGGGCCGGTGCCCGAAGCGCAAAAGATCAGTTTTGGCCGCACCAGTATGTTTGGCAAACCTGTATCCATCAGTCTTTTGGGAAGTAACATCACCGAGCTGAACAAAGCCCGCAACCTGTTAGTGGCCGAACTGGAAGATTTTGGCACATTGCGCGATATCACCGATTCCAATCAGGAGGGCCGCAGGGAGATTAATATCACGCTTAAACCCCGCGCTTATGCTCTGGGGCTAACTTTGCGCGATGTGGCCGGGCAGGTTCGGCAGGGCTTTTTCGGGCAGGAAATCCAGCGCATTCAACGGGGTAAAGACGAAATCCGTGTTTGGGTGCGTTATCGCCCGCAAGACCGTTCCAGCCTGAGCCGGCTGGATCAGATGCGCATCCGCACACCGCGGGGCGAGTATCCCTTCAGTCAGTTGGCTTCGTATACGATTAAACGGGGCATCAGCGCCATTAACCATTTAAACCGACTGCGAGAAATCCGTGTAGAAGCTTCGCTGGCTAATGAGGACCTTGATGTGCCGCCCATTCTCGATAAAATTCGCAATGAAGTCATACCGCGGGTGCTCAGTCAAACCCAGGGCGTGCGCGTTTCGTACGAAGGGCAATCCCGCGATCAGAAAAAATTCCAGCGTTCCGTAAAAAAGGTCTTCCCCATCGCTCTGTTGGGCATGTTCATCCTGGTTGTGCTGGTCTTTCGCTCCTATCTACAGGCGGGAATGATTTTTTCTCTGATTCCCATCGGTATTCTGGGCGCCGTTTGGGGGCACGGCATTCAGGGACTGCAATTGAGCATGCTGTCTATGTTTGGTCTGATCGCTCTTTCGGGCATCATCATCAATGACAGCATTGTCCTGATCGATCAGATAAACCGCAATCTGCGCGTCGGGCAAAAAGTGGTGGACGCCGTATTTAACGCCGGTATATCCCGTCTGCGGCCGGTTTTGCTCACCACGTTAACCACCGCTTTCGGCCTGGGCCCGCTGATTATGGAAACCAGCCGGCAGGCGCAGTTTTTAATCCCCATGGCAGTGAGCGTGGCTTATGGTTTATTGTTCGGTACGTTTATTCTGCTATTGCTATTGCCGGCGCTCTTTTTGGTTATGAACAAACTGCGTTACTGGTTAACCAAAGCATTTTCGGAAAAGGAAGCAACCTACGAATCGGTGGAACCGGCTCTGAAAGAAATACAAAGACTGAATAAAACGATTCGCTAACTGACGGCGAAGCGATCTTTTGACGCCTCGCCGCTAAGATTTGTAAAGACAGAGCATCTGTCACTATCTACGCAGGAGATTTTCATAGATGAAAAAAACGATGTTTTTATGTTTTGTTATTACGGCATCCCTTTGGGCGCAGCAGAAACTTAGCCTGGATGAGGCAATTAAACTGGGCCTTAAAAATAATTTCGATATCCGCATCGCCCGGAACAGCGCGGAAATTGCCGAAAACAATCGGGGCAAAGGCACTGCGGGCTTTTTACCCTCGCTTGACGCCAGCGCAGGAGCCAATCGGGGCGAAACGGATACCAAGACCAATTCGCCATTCAGCTTCGGCAGTTTGACCAGTAAAAGCTGGAACGGACAGATCGCCTTGACATGGACGCTTTTTGACGGGATGAAAATGTTTGTGGATAAAAAACGATACGACGAGCTGGCCGAGCTGGGAAAATTTCAGGCACGTTTTAATATAGAAAACGCCGTAGTGCGTATTATGCAAGCCTACTTTAACGTGGTGCAGCAGCAGCAATTATTGGATGTGGCGGAACGAACACTGGCTATCTCGGCCGAGCGGCTTAAAAAGGAAGAAACGCGCAACCGCATAGGCGGAGCTTCTTCCACCGATCTTATGAACGCCCGCGTTTCCTACAATAACGACCGTTCGCAGAAAATCAATCAGGAGCTGCGACTGCAAATCGCCATAAAGGATTTAAACATTGCCCTGGGGACGGATCCTAAAAAGGAATGGGATGTGGAAGAAGTTATCGCGGTTCCTCCTTTGGATATGTCGTACGATGAAATCCAGCAACTGGCTCAAAAACAGAATAGCGCGTTGGCCGTGGCTCAAAAAGACAAAATTGTGGCCGAACAGATTGTCGAAATAAATAAATCGCCTTTTTATCCCCGCCTGGCTCTAACCGGTTCATACGGTTATACGGATCAACTGCTTGAACGGCAAAAGAGCTATGACATCAGCTCTCAAACAACCGATCTGCGCGGCGGACTTTCCCTGAGCTGGAATCTGTTCAACGGGATGCGTCATTCTATCGATTTGCAGAACGCCCGCCTGGAGGCAAAAAACAAAGCCATTGCCCTGGAGAAGGCTAAAAATCTGCTGGCCGGATTGATCCGTGAAAAATACGACACCTATATCAAACGGGTGGAGCTGGCTAAAATAGAAGAAGAAAATGTGCGGGCGGCCGTTCAGAATTTGAATTTAAACAAGGAACGTTACGATCTGGGCGCCGCCACTTCTCTGGAATTTCGCGACGCACAAACCAAACTGGTGCGCGCCGAGGCTTCGCTGATTTCCGCCCGCTATCAGGCCCGCATCAGCCGTCTGGAGATTGATCAGCTTATCGGAAGAATCGGGGTGGAATAGAGATTTTTGCAGTGTTCTGTATGGTTCAATCGATGGAGTTAAGCGGATTTACCAGAACGCAGATCATTTTCATCGGCTAAAACCGTTCTCACCGTCCGCATTAAATTCCGGTTGGGCGATTGGTTAGCAGCTTTATGATTTTTTATTTTATTTCATTCGTATCCAACAATTGCCTACCGTGACGAACTGAAACAATTATTATTTCTTCAACCTCTATTTTATAGATTATTCGATAATTACCGAAAATAATTTCACGTATTTTATCTTGATTTAATTCGGGAACTTTACGACCGGATTTAGGAAATACTTTTAGTTTCTCGACTTCTTTAAATACATTTTCTAACCATCTATGAGCCGCTTCCGGTTTATCTGAGGCAATATATTCTGCAAACTCGATTAATTGAGATTTAGAACGAGGCGACCATATTATTTTCATCATTTAAATCTTTTTAATAATTCTTCCTTAACCTGATTATGCGGTATCCCTTTGCCCTCTGATATCTGTTTTTCCGAAACATAAATGTCTTCAAGTATTTCTAACTTCTCAATTAGATTTTGATAATCACTTACATCCAGTAATACAGCTTTTCTTTTCCCATGTTGTGTAATAATTAACGGGCGACGAGTTAAAACAACTTGTTTTATTAATTTTGAAGTATTCGCTCTAAATTCAGACAATGATTTTATATCTTGTTTAAAATTTATTGCTCTCATTTTATCACCTTTTTAATATATTATTTTGTACTGAATAGAATACAATATTATTATGGTGAAAGCAAATACATCAACTTATAGTATGACCTGCCAATCGTATATCAATCCCCGCCTTTTTGTTTTGTTTGTTCCAGTAGGCCCTATAAATGCGATTGGGCTGCTTTTTAACAGGATGATTTTTTATTCTGTTCAACCAGACATTTTCCTGTTCCTCTACCCTGTCAAAAGCTTGCCGGCTTATTTCAAATAAAGCCCCGCTGTCTGCGGCGGAGGCAGAGCGTAGAAAATCCTCTTCCATCGCGTCCCGATCGGCATGATACATCTGCAATCGCTCTTCGAAATCGGTCAGTACGCTGCGGTGCAGTAACTCGTGCCGCCACCACAGGGTTTCTGGGTCGTAAACCGCGCCCGGCGCGGCGCCGATATCCGGCAACACCTCGCCACTGAACCAGACGGGTTTGAACACACCGGTACAGGGCGCGGCGCTGCCGGTAACCCAGTAGGTTTGCCGATCTTTTTTCAAATGAGCGACCAGCGATCCCGTGGTTTGCGTGGAATTACGGCTTAATTTATTGGCCGCATGGGCGCACACATGGTTGGCAAGAAAATGATCGTCGGGACGGTAATGTTCCCCGTCGCCGTGATCGCGCAGCAACGACCAGGCCGTTTTGACGTCAAATGTTTTTTGCCCGTCTTCCAACAGCCGGAAGGAGCGGCCCCGGCGCGTTCGGCAGGCGCTGAAGGTGGTGTAAAACCAGTCCGAGTAACAGCGGGCAAAATGGAAGGTTTCCCCTTTTTTTAACCAGCCCTTTTTGCGGGCCGTTTCGATAAGCTGTGGATGCGAACGGTCATATTCGCTTCCGATGGTTAATCCGTTGCTGATGGAATAATAGGCTTCGATCTTTTTTGCCGCCCATAGATGCGCTGCCGTTTCCAGCACCCAGGCTTCATTGGGATCGGCAATGAGGT
>DRQG01000136.1 GCA_011369465.1 Caldithrix abyssi | reverse complement strand
AACTCGTGCTAAATAATGTAGCTAATAAACTGTTAAAAATAATGTGCGCTATCGCGCGTACACAAAACTATTTTGTGGATAACTATGTGCATATCCACTCGAAATTCGCTTGATTTTAGCACTTGACAAAGTCATAGAAATCAGGAACCACCCGTCGAACCATGACGTAAGATAGTTCGATACTGAGAGGACACTTGTCATCCTTCGATCCCGACGCGTCGGGATCGAAGCCGGTAAACGTTCCCTTCGATGGTGCTAAGGATGACAGATGGCAGGGCTCAGGATAAAAAATGGCTTTACTCAGCTTGCTTTTTATCCTAACCCTTTTTCTCTTTTTTCCCTCTTTTTTTAGGGCGGGTTTTACCGGTGGTTCCTCTGAAAATTTTACCGCGGCGGGTTCTTTTGTCTCCTTTTCCCATAGATTAGGCTCCTTAATATATGGTTAGCTTTGTTAATAATCATTAACGCTAATAAAAAGGTTCGCAAATTATACTAAACAAAGCGTCGTAATTCAACTGTTTTATTAGGTATTGTCTAACCTATTCCAAAAGCTGCGTATTGCCTCTTTATACTCATTGGTAATTTCTACATCACCGCTACCATGCAGCCAGTAGTCCGGTAACAACAGGTTATATTCATCCCGGGCAAAGCGTTCGCCGATCAGTAAAACCACGCCTTTATCCGTTGCGGAGCGGATCAGGCGGCCCACAGCCTGAATGACTTTGTTCATTCCCGGATAAATATAAGCGTATTCCATACCCTGATCCTGTTTTTCGTCGTAATATTCGCGCAGCAGTTCCCGTTCGTAGCTGATTTTGGGCAGCGCCGGACTGACAACAATCACCCCGATGGCCATATCTCCCGAATAATCGATTCCCTCGGAGAAGATACCGCCCATTACGGCCAGCAGTAAAACCGGTTCATTCCCCCGTTTAAGCTCTAATAAAACCTGTTCACGGTCTTCCTCTTTCATAGACGGTTTTTGCAAAATTTTCTTCTGGTTCAGGTCGCCCAAAAACAGGTTCACGTTCTGCACAAAATCGTAACTGGGGAAGAAAACCAGATAATTGCCTTTCCGCTGCCGCACCGTGTTTTTGATGATTTCAGCGATTTTGGGATAATTTTGCATCCGGTCTTTGTAGCGGGTGGAAACGCCGGGTACGATGATGATCTTGCGGTTTTCAGCCGGAAAGGGCGAGTCCAGTTGCAGCACATCGCTGCGTTCGGCATTGAAACCCAGCACATCCAGATAGAAGGGCATAGGGTCCAGCGTAGCCGACATAGCGATAACCGAATGAAAACCCTCCATACGCCGGCCGAGATAATCCGATGGATCGCAACACTGAATTTTGAGAATGCCCGCCGCGTCGTAAAAGGGCACAAAAGCGCGCTCCTTCAGGCGGGCAATCTGCACAAAGCGGCGCAAAACATAGTACAGCTTTTCCGCCGGGTCTTCCATCAACACAATGCGCTTTTTTACATTGTGAATCAGATAGCGCACAAAGGCCGCTTCGTACAGCAAAAAGGCCTCCTCCCATTGCCGGGTATTCAGCTCCACCTTAAAATACTGCTGACCGGCAAAATGAATATCGCCTTCCAGTTCCAGACTGTCCAGCAAACGCATAATTTCCTTTAAACCCTGCAACAGCTTTTGATAGACCTTTGTCTCTTTGTCTTCGTAGAGGCCAATCAGGTTCTGTACCTGTTCCCTGCGGATTTCCGGCGACAGATATCCCATTCCGCGGTCGTACAAATTATGCGCCTCATCTATAATCAAAATCCAGTCGGAATAATCCTTACGGGCAAACAGACGGCGCAGATACACGCCCGGATCGAAAACGTAATTGTAATCGCCGATGATCAGATCAGCGGAGAGGCTCATATCCAGCGAAACTTCAAACGGGCAGAGAGTGTGCGCTGCCGCGGCGTCATAGATCCGGTCGGGCAGCAGAGCGGTGTGGGCCTCCAGTTCGGCCTGCAGGTTGGATTGCAGAAAGCGGTCGCGGTAATCTGCAATATAGGGGCAAAAGGCCTCGTGGCAAAAGAATACTTTGTTGGCGCACATCTTTTCGGCGGCGCGCAGATAGACGGTGTGAAAATCCAGGCCCTGTTCCAGCAGGGGATACATCGTTTCCTGCACAATAGCCTGCTGGGTGGTTTTTGAGGTGACAAAAAATAGTTTTTTACCGCGGCTGTAAGCGTATTGAATGGCTGGAAATAAAGCGGCGGCTGTTTTGCCTGTACCCGTAGGGGCGGAAACCAGCAAATGGCGTTTTTGTTCAACGGACGAAGCCACCGCCCGCATCATCTTCTTTTGCTGCGGCCGTTTTTCCGGAAGCGTAAAGCGGATTTTTTTCAGTTCGTCTTCCCGGCGCAGGCGTTCTTGCTGCTCGCGCTGCAGGTTGGCCAGGATATGAGCAAATCGCCGGAACAAAAGCCGCTCCACCTGCAGGCGGTTGTAGTCCACAGGAAAGGTGCGCCGAGCGTCGTTGATCAGATTGACCAGCACCAGATAGGCCGCCACTTCCTTGCCCTGTAATTCATCCTGCAACAGATAGGCGTAAAAGAGCACCTGTTCGATAAATTCCGGGTATTGTTCTATTTTGAGGCGGCGAAATTCCACGGCTTGCAGAATCACCGATTTTATTTCTTCGATCTCGACGCGGTTTTTTAAATTATAGACCCCGTCGATACGGCCGTAAATATGAAAGGTGTAGCCTTCGTAGGCATAGCTGCGGCTTACCGCATATTCGCTGTGAAAGAGCCCGAAACGACGCTCTTTCTGCTTTTGCACGCGGGTTTGCGCTTCGCGACCCAACATACCGCGCTGCGGCAGGGGAAAGGAGGATAACATCTGTTGGCGGTAAACGGGCTGCAACAGATCGCGCACCCCTAAATAGATGGTCTGATCTTCAATTCGTACAGCCATAGCCTTGCTTTATCCGTCCAGCACAATAATCAGCTCATTTAATCCTTTGGCTAATTCTTTGTAGAAATTTAAGGTGGTGCCGTTAAACACATTTTCGTTAAAGGCCGGAATGGATTTTTTAAGGAAAGCTTCATAGACCTCTTCCGCCTCTTCGGGAGCTTCTTCCACAAGGGCGGAAAAGTAATCCAGCACATTGCACACCGAATCCGGCGCCTCCTCAACGTCCAGCATCAAAGCGCTTTCGTACAGCCGATCTTGCAATTCGTCACTATCCATCGACACGGAAAAATCGGACAGATAGCGGGAAACCAGCGGTTCCTGATTTTCCACCGGTGTAAACAAACGGGTAAATTCGGCCTGCAAATCGCGCATTTCCTCACCCTGATAAAAATTGAGCACATCCAAAACCCGGGTAGTAATTGTGTTGTCGATATGGGTGGATATGTATTTTTCCATCTCCCGGAACAGGTGCTGGAATTCGTGTGTCAGCTCGTCGTAAGGATAGCGCAAGGCCCGGGAATAGAAACGGGCCGCCAGACTGACCAGACGCGGCGTGTAATCGCGGTTCATTTTACAGTCTCCTTTGCTGTGCTGCTTCCAAAGGCCTGATTGCGCAGCATCTTTTGCATATCATAGGGCGCCGGTTTTCCGCCCAGATAGGTGTGAAACCAGTCCAGATGGGCGTTGTAATAGAACGGCATCGAGGTTACGTAGCCCGGCCAGTGCCCGTCGTTGGGAAAAACGATCAAACGCGAGGGCACCCGTTTTTTCTGCAAGGCCGTAAAAAATTCCAGGCTTTGGGTGTACGGCACCCGATAGTCGCGTTCGCCGGTAATAACCAGGCAGGGCGTCGCAAAATTGTTTACATAATTATGGGGCGAAAAGCGGGCGTACAGGTCGGGATTTTCCCAGGGCGCGCCGCCCAGATCCCAGTGCGGGAACCACAGCTCTTCGGTGGAACCGTACATGGCCGGTAAATCGTACACGCCCATCATAGCGGCCAGCGCTTTAAAACGGGTGGTGTGTCCCTCCAGCCACATCATCATATAGCCGCCATAGGACCAGCCCATTGCGCCCATACGGTTTTCATCCACATAATCCAGTTTAGCCAGATAATCGGTGACGGCCATAACGTCTTCGTACACCTTGCCGCCCCAATCGCGCGAAATGGCATTGGTAAAGGCCTGACCGTAGCCGGTTGAACCGTGCGGGTTGGGAAAGGCCACAATGTACCCGTAACCCGGATAGACCTGCCAGTCGCCCCGAAAACCGTCGTACCATTGATACTGCGGGCCGCCGTGCACATTAAGTATAAGCGGGTATTTTTGAGTCGGGTCAAAATTATGCGGTAAAATGATAAAGGTGTGAATGCGCAGGCCCGTTTTGGGGCTTTTAATCCAGACCTCTTTGGCCGGACGCAAATCCACGCTGTCTTCAATGGCCTTGTTGAAAAAGGTCAGACGCTGAGCTTTTTTATCCCGCCAGTTGCCCTGCACAGGCAATCGGAACAGTTCTGCGGGATGATCAATCGTCCGGCGTACCGCAACCAGCCAGTTCCCGTCCGGACTGACGTCATAGGCGTCGATGGTTTTCAGATCGGCTATTTTTTCGATTCGACCGCTGTCAAGGCCAACGCGGTATAACGGAAAATGCGCCTTTTCGTGAGCGATAAAATAAACGGACTTGCCGTCCGGCGCCCAGCGATAATTTTGCGTCCAGTTATCAAACGATTCCGTCAGCACGCTAACAGTGTTGGTTTTTAAATCGTAAACAGCCAATCTCTTTAAATCGGATTCGAAACCGGGGACTTTTTGCATCTGATAAGCGATTTTACTGCCGTCGGGTGAAAAAACCGGCTGACCGTCGTAGGCTTGGTTGCGCGCTGTCAGTTTGCGCATTTGCCCCGATTTCACATCCACCAAAAACAAGTCCTTATTGGTATTTTCCGCCTCAAATTCATCGCGATTGGATTCAAAGCAAAGCTGACCGCCGTCCGGTGACAGGGTGAACCGGCCCCACATGGCCGGAGCGTCATAATCGCCGGGCGTTAAATCGCGGTAGCTGTTATTTTGGGAATCGTAGAGAATGATGTGGCTGCGTTTGCCGTCTTTGTAGGAGGTCCAATGGCGGTAAAAAAGGCGATCGGCCAGATGGGCAAAGAGCGGCCCGGCTTTTAGGGATTCCAGAATGTTTTTATTGCAGTCCTGCCGGGCGCCGCATTCGGGAAAAACCGCGCTGGTAAAAACGATTTGAGTGGAACTTCCCACCCATTGCACATCGGAAACGCCGCCGTAAAAATCGGTCAATTGACGCGCTTCCCCGCCGTCCACCGGCAACAGCCAGGCCTGCGCGCCATTCTTGCGGGAAGAAATAAACAATATTTCTTTACCGTCCGGCGACCAGCGGGGATGATAATCGGCACCGTCGTAATAAGTCATCCGGCGCAAATTGCCGCCGTCGGCGTCTATCAGATAAATATCGGAATTGCTGCTGCCTTCCTGCAAAATATATGATGTAACCACAAAGGCAACGCGACGGCCGTCCGGCGAAATGCGCGGATCACCGACATTTTTTATTTTATACAGCGCCTCGATGCTAAAGGGCGCTTTTCCGGCGAACAAAGAGGCGACGAAAAACAGAATTATTACAATTTGACGATACATATATGGCTTTCCGGATTGGTGATTTGATGAATTGATGGAATATTGGAGTGCTGGAGTAATGGAGTATTGGAGTGATGCGAATCTCAATGGTTT
>DRQG01000135.1 GCA_011369465.1 Caldithrix abyssi | reverse complement strand
TGGTTTAAAAGTTATCCACATTTTAACACTTGTCAACAAAGAAAAAAGTAGCAAAAAAGAAAGCTACGACTACAATTAATTTTTTAGATTCCCTTTGAGGGGAATCTAATGGAGCTTGTCGAAGGGTGCCCCTTGTCGGGGTCGAAAAGAACAATCGGCTTCGACAGGCTCAGCCTCCGAGCCCTGAGCTCTGCCTGTCCTGACTTGTCGGGGTCGAAGGAGCAGTTCCCAGTTACTAAGTTATTGAGTTATTAGTTTTTAGTTTTCAGTTCACAGTTATCAGTTTATTATTCATAAATCGTTAATCGGTGTTCGAAATTCCGTCCTTTTGGCTGTCAGCTATCAGCTTTTTATTCTTAATTTTTCATTCATAATTCTTAATTTCTATCTTTTTCCAGCATCAAGCATCCAGTATCCAGCATCCAGTTCCCAGTTCCAAATTTCATTTACTCGTCTTCTGTCACAGAGACTCTGTACTTTGTACTAATTACTCTGTACTCAGTACTAATCACATCTTTGCCTTACTGCTATTAATCTACTTCCACAGTTAACACTTTGGGAGAAACCACTTCCTTTTTGAGCAGCGCCGGCCAGTAGGCTACCACATTGCGCACCCGCGGCCGTCCGCCGCCAAAGCCGGTAACCGTGGGCGGACCGGTGAGCACCAGGGGGACGATCTCATTGGCAAACTGATTCATACTGCGCCAGTCGTGTCCGCGGACGCCGATTTGAAAAATGACCTCGTTAGGTTCGGCAATGGGCGGTGCTGTAGTGCCGTGGCAGGCATTGTAACCCAAAAATTCGGTATGGATTTCATCAAATTGCAGGCCGAGATATTCGATGCGTTTGCGGATGATGTCGTCGGCCTTTTGCGCTTTTGCCAGGGCATCGGGCCAGGTGTAGGTCAATTGTCCTATACAGGTATAGCCGTCCGCATAAGATATCGAAACCTTGTAAAACGGCGTATCGGGTTTGCCTTTGATACCAAATACTTTTACCCGGTTTTCCGCCTCCTGTTGTAATTGAATGGACGTGAAATCCGCAACGACGTCCGGAGTAATGTACTCGGTGGGATCGCCCAATTCATACACAAGCTGTTCTTTAATGGTTCGCTCATTCACTAGTCCGCCCAATGATTCGTGCTTGGTGATGACCAGATGACCGTCGGGGTAGGCTTCTACAATAGGAAACCCGATCCGCTCCATACGTGGGACATCCTTCCAACCGGCAAAAAAGTTGCCTCCGCTGGCTTGTGCCCCGCATTCGTTGATATGACCGCCCACCACGCCGGCGGCCAGCTTATCCCAGTCATCCAATGCCCAGCCAAACTCATAAATCATAGGCGCCAAACTGATGCCGGTATCGGTTACCCGGCCGGTTACAATAATTTGGGCGCCCTGCTCAAGAGCTTCCACCACAGGCCTTGCTCCAAAATAGACATTGGCGCTGGATACCTGTTTGCGGATGGTGGAAAGCGGTTCGCCCGTTTCCATATTTTCCAGGGCATTGCCGGAAGCGATCATAGAATCCAGTTGATTCAAAATATCATCGCCGTAAACCGCGGCGATACGCAGCCCCCGCAAGTCGAGTCTTTCCGCAATGTTACGCACGGCCAACATACAACCAACCGGGTTTACTCCCCCGGCGTTGGTTATCAATTTTACATTTTTTTCCACAAGCAGGGGCAGCAGTGTTTCCATTAAAGGTATAAAATCTTTGGCAAACCCGAGATTGGGATCGCGTGATTTTTGTTTTTGCATAATAGACATAGTCACTTCGGCCAGATAGTCCATAACCAGGTAGTCAATCGGTCCTTCCCGTACCTGATCGATCGGTGCGTCAAAACGATCGCCCCAGTAACCCTGCCCGCTGGCAATTCGAATCATTGGTTTCATTTAACAGACTCCGCTTGTGGATGCTCCATTTATAGAGGAGCAAAAATAAACAGGATTATTATAAAATCCAATAATTTATTGTGGACAAATTATTGAATATAGATTAGTTTAAACACAACCTCGGTAATAAAACGTGACCAAAGCGGCACATTTTCTTCATACAAAATGAATGAAATATGTAACAAAAGGGAGATAAGCGGATGAACCTGAATTTAGAAGGAAAAACAGCGCTGGTATTGGCTTCGAGTAAAGGATTGGGAAAAGCGGCTGCGACCGCCTTAGCTGAGGAGGGATGCCGCCTGGCTCTTTGCGCACGCAACGAAATCGTTCTTAAAGAAACCGCAGCGGAAATTCAGCGCAAAAATGACCGTCCTGTTTTTTACAGAGGTGTGGACGTTAAAAATAAATCCGAGCTGGAAGCATTCATCCATGAAACAGCCGAAAAATTTGGCTCACTGGATATTTTGGTGACCAACGCCGGCGGGCCGCCGGTTAAATCTTTTGAGGAGAGCACGGATGACGAATGGTACGAGTGGTATGAGGTTACTTTTATGAGCGTCGTTCGATCCATTCATACGGTTCTGCCCTTTATGAAAGAGCAACGATTCGGTAGAATTATAAATATTACCTCTATTTCCGTTAAGGCGCCAGTGGAGCGGCTAATTTTTTCCAATGCCTTACGGCTGGCGGTAGTGGGATTGGCTAAATCACTGGCCAATGAGCTGGGACCATACGGAGTCACAGTGAATAATGTGGCTCCCGGGTATCATTTAACGGAAGGGCTGGAACGCATAGTGAAGAAGAAAGAAGAGGCGGGCCTGGCCCGGGATGTAATATTTGATGAATGGAAACAACGCATACCGTTGCGAAAAATAGGAATGCCTCGGGATCTGGCCGGGCTGATTACCTTTTTGGCCTCGGAACAGGCGGGATACATTACCGGAACCACTGTTCAGGTGGATGGAGGATTATATCCTGGTGTATTATAATTTCTTTTAAGAAAGAATCCTCTTTTTCGGAGCCAAAAAGGCGAAAAAAATTTTTATCGCTTTAGGAAAATCGTTAATTTAGATGTTATATAATAAAATACCGGAAATTTTCCACCCAGGGAAGGCAGCCCGCCATAGTTGAACCACGGATGTGTGTTTAATAAGGTTAATGTAAAGATTAAAGATATAATTTATTATTTCGTGTATATATAATACGGAAATTAAGTATTGTTTCAGGGATTAAAAATGGGATTTATTGCCATCTGCATATCAGTGACTGCTCTGTTTATCGCTGATTTGTACGCTGGTACCCCTGTTGTCAAAAAAACATTAATCGCTTATCGGGCTGAGCCTGCCCCTCCCAAAATAGACGGAGATCTTACCGATCCCTGTTGGATGTCTATTTCGTGGGATAATCGTTTCATCCAAATGAATCCTATCGAAAGAGAAAAACCCACCGAACGAACCAATATCAAAGCGGTTTATGATGATAAAAACATCTATTTTGCGATCTATTGCAGCGATTCCAAACCATCTGCTATTGAATCGCGTCTGGGCCGGCGCGACGCGATTGAAAATACGGATATGATTCTGATTGCAATAGACAGTTACAATGATAAACAAACCGCCTTTATTTTTGCTCTTTCGCCGGCGGGTACAAAAATGGATGCAATTATGGCGAAGGACGGAGACGAAGAAGATTACAGTTGGGACCCGGTTTGGGAAGGTAAAACGGTGATCACCAAATCCGGTTGGGCGGCGGAGATGCGCATTCCTTTCAGTCAACTGCGCTTTGCCGATAAAAAAGAGCAAAAATGGGGCTTTCAGGCCTACCGAAAAATTCATCGTAAACAGGAAGAACTGGTGTGGCAGTATTTTCCCAAAGACGCCCCGGGGATGGTTTCCAATTTTGGCCGCTTGGAGGGAATCACAGATATAAAATCGCCGATGCGTCTGGAACTTTTGCCGTATGGAGTCGGAAAGGTGGATATGTATCCGTCTGAGGCAGGGAATCCCTTTGCGGACGGGTTTGATCCTAGTGTAAATGTTGGTCTGGATGGGAAAGTGGGATTGACGGGTAACCTGACTATGGATTTTACTTTCAACCCGGACTTTGGTCAGGTAGAAGCAGACCCGTCGGTAGTTAATCTGAGCGCGTTTGAAACATTTTACGAAGAGAAACGCCCCTTTTTTATCGAGGGCAAAGATATTTTTAATTTTCCGCTTTCCGAAGAGGGTAATGAGGGGGATTTTGCCAACGAACAACTGTTTTACAGCCGGCGCATCGGACGTCCGCCTTCCTACAACCCGCAGTTTAGCAGCGACTTTCCCTCCGATTACGTACACATGCCAACCTGGTCCCGCATTATCGGAGCCGCAAAACTAAGCGGCAAAACAGGTAATGGCTGGTCAATCGGCATCTTAGACGCGGTAACAAACAAAGAATCGGCAGAAATCGAGTATCAGGGGCAGCGGCGCGACGTAACCGTGGAACCGCTTACAAATTATATGGTAGCGCGGGTTCAAAAAGATTTTAACAATCGCGATAGTTATGTGGGCGGTATGGTAACAGCCGTCAACCGGAAAATAGACGACCCCCATCTGCAATACCTGCCGGGATCCGCCAACACCATAGGATTTAATCTGCGCCACCAATGGAATAAACGATCCTATTATTTGGATCTGAAATTGGCCGGCAGTTATCTCACAGGAAACCAGAGATCCATCACCCGTGTACAAACCTCATCAGCACGTTATTTTCAGCGCCCGGACGCCGATTATTTGTCTTTGGACACGACCCGTACTTCCATTGCAGGTACAGGCGGTTCGTTCACCATAGGACGTCATGGTACAGGAAACTGGCTATACGGTATCGGAGCCATCTGGCGCTCACCCGGATTAGAATTAAATGATTTGGGTTATTTACGAAAAGCCGATCGAGTGCAGCAATATTCCTGGTTGACCTATCGCCGGTTAAATCCCGTGGGTATTTTTCTGCGCTACGATATCGGAATGGTACAATGGTTGGGTTGGAATTTTGGCGGCGATCGTCTGGTGAATGGCGGGTTATTACGGGGTGGAGTGAAGTTTAGTAATTATTGGGGATTCCGCCTCGGTTTACGACGTGAACAAAACGGTCTTTCGCCTGACCTGCTACGAGGCGGGCCCATGGCACGCATAGAAGGTCTTTGGAATCCCTGGCTGATTATTTACAGCGATACACGACGGGATGGCTATATTCAACTCTTTCATCAAAGCACCATCAGCGATGATGATATATCCAGAAGCGATTTGACGAATCTTACCTTCTATTACAAAGTGACCGATAAGGTCAATATCTCTCTTTCACCTTTTTATTCGGCAAATAAAACCAATCTGCAATGGCTCAGCGAAAACCGAATAAATAACGAACCACGCTACATCTTCGGATTGATCGACCAGACAACGGCAGGACTCACATTTCGTTTGAATTACAGCCCCACTCCGGAACTTTCCGTTCAATATTTTGGCCAACCGTTTATTTCCGCCGGAGCATATACTCAGTTTAAATATTTTACAAATCCACGGGCGCAGGGAGCGCGTCGTTATGATATTTATGATACCGGTCAGATTACCTATGATGCGGAAGGAAATACTTATTATATAGATGAAAACAAGGACGGCCAGCCGGATTATTCTTTTTCAAATCCCGATTTTAACATTCAGGAATTTTTGTCCAATTTTGTGATTCGCTGGGAATATATGCCGGGGTCAACGCTTTATATAGTTTGGTCGCAAGTTCGAAACAATGTTTCCACAAACGGTACGTTTCTTTTAGGACCTAATTTAAGAAACCTGTTCTCCAGCGGTTCCTATGATGTGTTCCTGATTAAAATGAATTACTGGTTCTCTTTCTGAAAATTATATTTTTCTTTCTTTTTTGAAGTTGGATTAATATATTTTCAACACCTCGGAATATGATCAACTAAGCTACCTCTGTTTATTGCACTTGATTAGCGCTTTTTGGAGAGCAAGAATGCTAAAATTAACAAAAAGCGAGCAAAAGTCCGTTCTCTTTATTGTTGGTATCTTTTTTGCGGTTGTTTTTATCCGTTGGTTCACTCCCGGTGTGAGCAAGACATCCATGTACGATTACAGCATGCAGGACAGTTTGTTCCGGGCATTGTCCGCTGATACAACAGGATTAAAATCGGATTCGGTAGAAACCGTACACAAAAGAAAAAACAGAATAGGTAAAAAAGAGAAAAAGAAGACAAAACAAAAACAAAATGAGCCTGTCCCTCTGCGCATCAACATCAATACAGCGGGTGAAAAGGAACTAATCCTCTTGCCGGGCGTTGGTCAGGTAACCGCCAGACGCATTATACAATATCGTCAAGAAAACGGCGCGTTTAAAACAGTGGACGAATTATTAAAAGTTAAGAGAATAGGACCCAAAACTCTGGAACGAATAAAGCCTTTCATCTATCTTG
>DRQG01000134.1 GCA_011369465.1 Caldithrix abyssi | reverse complement strand
TTACTCAGTCTTTTGTCAGTTGGTTTAAAAGTTATCCACATTTTAACACTTGTCAACAAAGAAAAAAGTAGCAAAAAAGAAAGCTACGACTACAATTAATTTTTTAGATTCCCTTTGAGGGGAATCTAATGGAGCTTGTCGAAGGAACAGATGACGGCTTCGACCCCGACAAGTCGGGACAAGCGTGGCTCAGCCTCCGTTCCCTGAGCTTAGCCTGCCCCGACTGGTCGGGGTCGAAGGGAGCGGTGACCGGCTTCGACGGGCTCAGCCTTAGAACCCTGAGCTCTGCTTGTCCCGACTTATGGGGTCGAAGGATGACAAGCGTTCGATCGGATATCGACTCCTTGCCGCGTCATGGTTCGACGGTGCCTGCCTGCGGCGGACGTGGCTCACTATGACGCTATATTGTCGTCCTGGGCCCCGACTTATCGGGGTCGAAGGGCTCACCATGACGCTCTTGTCCCTTTTACGACAACATTAGCTTATATCATATCAAATTTAGGATATACAATGAGAACATTATTACTCGTCGTTTTTATCACAGGCTTATTGACGGCCGGGGAAAAAACCTCTTTATACATGCCGCTCAATATTCAGAAAGCATATAAAAATCAGACCCGTTCCTGGGACGGACAACCGGGTCCAAATTATTGGATAAACCGCTCGGTCTATCAAATAGACGTACGCTTTCATCCGCAGCAGCGCCTTATCGAAGGCGAAGAACAAATTGTGTACTATAATGAAAGCCCGGATACGTTAAAAGAAATTGTGCTGCGTTTGTATCAGGATTTTTTCAAAAAAGGCAATGCCCGCGACTGGAGTATTGGCAATACCGATTTGCATAACGGCGTTCGGCTGAAGGCAATCGCGGTGAACGATTCGTCTCTCGATTTGGAAGCCGAAGAAAGCCCGATCAAACGCGGCGGCACCAATGTCACCATTCCCCTCTCCCAACCCTTATTGTCCGGCGGTCGTGTTCATCTTGCGGTAAACTGGAGCCTTACCATTTCCGACACGGTGAATATGCGCATGGGTACGTACGATTCCACATCGTTCTTTATCGGTTACTGGTATCCGCAAATAGCGGTTTATGACGATATCGACGGCTGGGATAGGTTTAATTTTAGCGGGATGCAGGAATTCTATAACGACGCCAACGATTATGATGTGCGGATTACCGTGCCTGCGGGTTTTGTCGTCTGGGCGACCGGCGTTCTGCAAAACGCGGAGGACCTCTTTACGGATAAAATTTTGAAGCGCTACAAACAGGCCCGAAACTCGGATGCGGTGGTTAAGATAATCCGTCCGGATGATTTGGAAGAAGGGCAGATATTGGAATCGTATGATTCCACCGTATGGCATTATAAAGCCAAACGCGTACCCGATTTCGCCTTCGCCCTCAGTGATCATTATTTGTGGGATGCCAGCAGTCTGGTAGTGGACAAAGAGACGGGGCGACGCACTTTTATAGGAGCGGCGTACAAGGAATCGTCCAAAGACTTTCAGGAAGTTGCCTTAATTGCCCGCCAATCGATCGATTATTTTTCCAATGAGATGCCCGGTGTTCCATACCCTTATCCGGAAATGACGGTATTTAACGGCAAAGGTGGCATGGAATACCCGATGATGGTCAATGACGGCAGTACGTCAAAACGATCCGGTACGGTTCATTTAACCTCGCATGAGATTGCCCACAGCTATTTTCCGTTTTATATGGGTACCAACGAACGAAAATATGCCTGGATGGATGAAGGATGGGCGGTGATGCTGCCTTTCAAACTGCAGCACCGCCTGGTAGAAACCTATGACCCTATAGCCCGCAACACAGCCACGTATGAAAGATATGCCGGGCATGAACGGGAGCTGGAAATGATGACTCCTTCAATCGTCTTTGGCAGCAATGCCTTTCGCCCCACGTATCGCACACATGCCTACAATCGTCCGGCACAGGCCTATTATTTTTTACAGGATATTTTGGGTGATTCGCTTTTTTCCGCGGCCATGAAAGAATATATTGCCCGCTGGCATCAAAAACACCCCATCCCCTACGATTTCTTTTTTACCTTCGACCGGGTGGCCGGAGAGGATCTAAGCTGGTACTGGAAGCCCTGGTTTTTTGAAAAGGGCTATCCGGACCTGGCCATTAAAGATGTTTTTGAAGAAGAAGGAAATTTACAGGTGCTCATCCAGCGTATTGGTAACTTACCGGTACCCGTAAATCTCGTTATCACGTACGAAGACGACAGTAGTAGAACCCTGTACAAAACAGCCCGCGTCTGGCAGAACGGGGATAAGGGGATAACCATAAAACTTAAAAACGGTAAAGCCATCCGCCGTATCGAGCTGGGCAGCAAACATATACCCGATGTAGATAAGACAAATAACACGTATGTGATGAAGCGGGAATAAGAATAATGTTTTTTTGTCTGACATAAAAAAAGATGCCGTCTTTTTTTACGGATGGCATCTTTAATATTAAACGTTTTGATTCCCTGGAAGAGTACCTCTTCCTTTTTTATAATCCTTCTTGACAAGTTTCCAATAAATTAATAGTTTTATTACGGCTGATATAGTAAATAATACTTATATCGGCCGCGACGACCTTTACAGCTTCAAAAACTTTTCAGAAACGATTTAATAGAGAAATTAATAAAATCGATTGGCTTTTTGCTCCCTTACAGCAAAGGAGTGCCCATGAAAGTTTTGACAATATTGTTTGTCCTGCTCTCCGTTCTTTTTGTTTATTCCTCAGACCACGGTATCTATCTGCGTTTGATTGACGAAGCGAATGAGAACCTGTCTGTTATTGAACAAAAAATCAAAGCCAATCTGATTTCCGGAGGATTTGAATTACTCCGTTCTTACGAAATAGCCTCTCCGGATAAAGCAACGGAAGACAAAAGCGAACACTGCGGCCGACAAGGCAGGCTGCTGCTTTATCAAAGCCCGGAATATACGCGGATGTTAACCCGCTATGGTAATAAGTACCTGGTAGCCGCATTTATCAAAGTTGGAATTTTACAAACGGATAAGGGCTGGCAGGTGCTCGTTACCGATCCGGAAACAATAAACCGAATTGTTTTCAACGATCTGGAAGATGAGCCGTATCAGGAAGTAATCAATAAAACAAAAGACGTCCGCAGAAAATTGATTAACGCTATCCACCAAAGCAAAGTGGGCAAAAATGAAACCACGGTCATGCCGCCTGTTCGCGACGCCGAAGATATACGGGATGCGGCCAAAGATATGTTTATGATGGTGGGCCCCTTAACTTTTTTTGAAGATGAAGATCAGTTCCCGCAAATATATTCGGCCCGGACGCCGGATGTAAAAAAAGGTGTATTGGCCTTGCGCGATAAAGTACATAAAAACATCGAGGCCTTTACTCCGGACGAAGACGATGCCTCCTATAATTGGTCTTCCGATCCGGCCGATTTAAAATGGCACATCATCGGCGAAGTATTTTCGCCCGATTCGAGCGCTCTGTTAATCGGTATCACCCGTCCCAGAACGGAAGCGTTGTCCTTTAAGATAGCCGGAGAAAGCCGGGCAACCGATCAGGATAAATGTCCGGGTTTCGATCACCTTTGCGCTTACCCTGTGGAGGTCTTGATTTTAGGAAAAGATAATAAGGTTGTGATGCATACGGCACGGGAGATGTTTCGTATGGATATGTATTTTTGGGATGCCGGTAAAATGGCCTTTATGAATTATATGAACATGCCATCTATGTTGGACGATTCGATAAAAAAAGCCCTTCTGGGCCAAAGTCAATAATCAAGTTATTCACTAACCAAAGGAGAGCGTATGAAACGATCACGTACTTTAATCAGCACATTACTTATTGTAATGATGTTTGCGGGAGGGCTCTTTGCTAACGGTCTGAGCCTGAACAGCGTAGGAACACGCGCGATGGCTATGGGCGGTGCTTTTGTCGGCTTATCCGATGATCTCACTGCAATTTACTGGAATCCCGCCGGTTTGGTAAATGTAAAAGGATTTAGTTTCGAAGTTTTTGGTACGGATATTATACCGATTGGTTCCTACAAATGGAATAATTCGCTTTTTGGTATTAATATTGACGCGGATATGAACAGAAACCATTATATGAGTCCCAATCTGTTTGCCAATTATAATATGGGCGACGTGTCATTTGGTTTGGGTCTGTATGTACCGGCCGGTTTGGGCGCTGAGTGGAACGGAGCGGATTTGGTTCAGTTAAGTAATGGTGTAGCTCAGGAATGGATGTCTAAAATAGGCGTTTTTAATATTTCTCCTTCCATCGCCTTTAAGGCTTCGGAAACGTTTTCCATCGGTATCGCCGCCAATATCTATTATGGAATGTTCGATATGAAACGCCCGACCAATCTGTATGATCCCACTACCGGTGCACCGGCAGGTTCGGTTCAGTATGATGAATCTTCCACCGGATTGGGTTACGGTGTAACCATCGGCGCTCTTATTAAACTGCACGAAAAAGTAACCCTCGGTTTAACCTGGCGGACCAAGACCAATTTGACGATGAGCGGAACAGCCAAAAACCCGGCTTTGGGTGCTTTGGGCGCTCCCGAATCCGATTTTGATCGCGACGTAGCCTGGCCGATGTGGCTGGCTGCCGGTTTGGCCTTTAAACCGGCCGACAATCTGACCATTACCCTGGATGCGCAATTGAGTAAATGGTCAACCAGTTCCGATCAGTTCGTAACAAAATATCAAAACGCAATATGGAAAGCAGCCACGGAACCCACCGGCGATAATATTTTCGAATTGAACTGGAAAGACGCTACCCAATGGAGAATCGGTGCCGAATACTATCTGACAGACAATTTTGCTCTGCGGGCCGGTTATTACAACGACCCGGCTCCGGCTCCGGATGAAACGGTAACGATTCTGTTTCCGTCCTCTACCAATGACGTAGCCACAATAGGTATGGGCTACAAAAATGAAAGTTTCTTCGTTAATGTCGGTCTGGAATACCTCTTTGGCCAACCAAGAAAAATTTCGGATGATTTGGTAGATATCACTAACCCGGCTCTTGGGTTTAAAAATGAACAACCGGGTACCCACTCACTGGATGTTTTTGCCTTCGGTATTGGTTTTGGTATGAATTTATAAGATTCGGAAATTTTTTTCTTCTCTGGCCTGTCATCCTGAGCAAATTCAAAGGATGGCAGGCTTTTTTATTTCCCGTATTTTTTACCCTGCCAGGTATCGTTTAATTCCAGCGCATCGTCCAACAGTTTTAATAGTTGAGAATTGCGTATCCCCCAATGCGGGGCGATTAAAGTGCGCGGCGGCGCCTCTCCAAACAATCGCTGAATGACTATGTGGGGAGACAGGCGTTCCAGAAAAGCCGTAATCACCTTGATATATTCCGGATAGGAAATTAGTGAAAAGGGATTCTTCCGGTACATATCGGCCAAAACCGTATGGCTTACAATATGAAGCTGGTGCACTTTCAGAAAATCAAATGGGAGCTCCGACAGCCATCCGGCGGTATCAATCCATTGTTGAGGCTGCTCCCAGGGAAATCCAAAAATCATGTGTGTACATATTTTAATACCGCGATGAGCGGTCATCTCCAGGGCATCCAGATAGCTTTGGACGTCGTGGCCGCGATTGATCTTCTTAAGTGTCTCATCCGATATGGATTCCAGACCATATTCAATGGTAATGTCGTAGCTTGCAGCCAGTTCTTCCAGATAACGGAGGATTTTATCATCAACACAATCCGGACGGGTGCCGATGGTGAGGCCGATTACCTCCGGATGAGAGAGCGCTTCTTCATAGTATCGTTTAAGCGTCTCCAGAGGAGCATAAGTGTTGCTGTACGGTTGAAAATACACGATAAATTTATTGATCTTTCCGTAACGTCGCTTCAAAAACTCTACGCCTTCTTCAATCTGCTGTGATATGGATTTTTCAGCGCTGTTGTAACTGGGATTGAAGGATTCATTGTTGCAGTAAATGCATCCGCCTTTGGCTACCGTTCCGTCCCGGTTAGGGCAGGTAAATCCGGCGTCCACCGTCACCTTTTGTACACGCTCGCCGTATATTTTTTTCTGGTAATCGGCAAAAGCGTTGTATCGTTTTGCCGTGCCCCAGGGAAAGATTTGCTGCCGGGAGAGAATTTGTTCCGTATTCTTCATTGTCCGCTTTCATCAAAATCAAACATATTAATGGAATCCATTTTAAGTCCGTAATATTCCAGAACCGTGTTCAGCAGTTTTTCCCGAACAACCAACATGACATTAACAGAATCGGGCATATTTTTTAATACGGCGTGGACGGCCGGTTCCAGTCCCAGTCCCGCAAGTTCCAGCGGACCAATTTCATCGATGACCAGCCAGGCGGCTTTTTGTGCCGGGGTTTGTTCCAAAACCTGCCTGCCCCAGCGAAAAGTTGCTTTAAAAAAGGAATATTTGCCTATATGAACCAGCTTCTCCTCCAGGGCTTTTGGGGGCGCTTCCAGAAGGCGGCTCTCTTTAGTGTGAATGTTGAGTAAAAAACGCCGCTCTTCAATAATGGGGGCCAGTACTCCGTAAACGTCCTTTCGCTGATTTGCCCAGTTTAGCAATCGAGTGGTTTTGCCGGAATGAACCGCGCCGCTGAGAATATAAATTTTAGCCATGACAAAAAATACTAAATAATTAAAGCTTTTGCTCTAATTTTACGAAAATAAGGCTGAAAGGAAAAAGGCATATATTTATTACAGCCCAATCACTCATAAAAAGGAATCTGATGAAAAAGAACGGCTTATTCATATCAGTTGTGATCTCTGTTATTTTAATAGCCTGTACAAAAGTGGAAGATCCGCCAACAACAGGTACCATAAAAGGTACGATTTACGATAAGTTTACAGCGGAAACGCTGGCACAGGTTCTTGTTGAAACCAACCCGCCTACCAGCGCAGTAACCACCGATAGCAGCGGCACGTATTTAATCGACAACGTGGAACCGGGCGCTTACCATGTTACCGCCACTAAAAGCGGTTATGATAGCAGCGGAGTGGATGTGGCGGTTACGGCCGGGAATGAATCGATTGCGGATATTCACATGTCCGCAGATACGGTTTCATCCAAACAAAATACGTGGTAAATCAAAACAGCACTTCCATTTATTTCAGAATGGTATGGATTCAAAAAACAAATCAATGATCATCCCCGTAGCCGGCGGGAAAGGGGGTACGGGTAAAAGTTTTTTTACGGCCAACCTGGGTATCGCTTTAACCCGATTGGGCTATAATGTATTGGTGATTGATTTGGATCTGGGCGGTTCGAACCTGCACTCCTATCTGGGTGTACCCAATCGTTTTCCGGGCATTGGCGACTATATCAAGGCCCGCAGCGCCCGGTTTGAAGAATTGATTATCCCCACTGGTATTGAAAACCTGAATTTTATTCCCGGTGACGGTCAGACCCCCTTTATGGCAAATATTGCTTATGCGCAAAAACTCAAGTTGATCCGCAGCATACAAAAAATGCAGGCCGATTATATTTTGCTCGATCTCGGAGCCGGCAGCGGATACAATACGTTGGATTTTTTTGCCGTTACCCGGCGCGGCCTGATGATCACCACGCCCGATTTTCCGGCTATAATGAATTCAATGGTATTTTTTAAAAATTTTGTTTTAAGAAGAATAGAGCGCACCGTGCGGCGTAACCTACAGGCCAAAGAATATTTGCAATCCGTGTTTAAATTGCCCATGGGCGAAGAAAACATCCAGGTTGGTAAAATATTTGATGATCTTGCAGAAATATCGACCGAATTGGCTGACAAAGCCAAAAAGGAATGCAGCCGCTACCAACCATTGATGATTTACAATATGGTGGAGCAGCCGGACGATATGAAAGCGGTCTCCAAAATAGACAGTAATCTGAAAAATCGCTTGCAATTAGAGGTAAATCATATAGGATTTATTCCCTATGCAAAGGAAGCCATGGCTTCTGTGCGGCGCAGAGAGGTCTTTTTTCCCCATTATGAAAAGAGCCCTGCTGCCAGGTTAATTATGCTCATTGCCAAACGTATAGTGCAAATCGGTCAGGCGCACGTTGAGAATTCTACGGAAATTGTTTTACAGGATGCAAAAAAATATTTTCGTCTCAATCCGGACATAACCCGCTGATCTTTGTTCTAAGTCGTTTTGGATTATTTTTCCAGGATAATTTTCCGCATTAGTTTTTCCCGACCTACTTTTAGAGAAACGATGTAAATCCCAGAAGCCGATAAATTACCGGCGTCGTCCCGGCCGTCCCACATCTGTACGTGTTTTCCGGCTGGGAGGACAGCGCGGATGAGCTGCCGGATTTTTCTGCCGTTGATATCGTATATAGCCAGCGAAACAGCATCTTTCCTGCCGCTTTGGAATACAATGGTTGTTTGCGGATTGAAGGGATTGGGATAATTGGGATATAAAACGGTTTGTCCGGGCAGGTGCGCAGACGGCTGGTGTTCAATTCCCGTTAAGGGAGTACGATATACATAAACCCCCTTACGCTGTGTGCCAAAATATATGGCAAAATTTTGGTCTTCTTCACGGCCAACCATACAGGTTATTCCGCTTAAATCACAATCCACTCCCAGATCCGCCCAGGTCTGTCCCCCGTCGCGGCTTTCGTACAGGGCAAAAACATTGCTGTCGGCAACGCCGCCGGCAATAAGGTGGTCGGGATTTTGGGGATTGACGGCCAGACCGTAAAACGTTGTATTGCCCGCGTCCAACTCTGTTTTTTTCCACTGGTTCCCTGCGTCACAGCTTTTGATAATTGCGCCGTAGTTCAACCCGGCATAAAGGGTGTCGCTGTTTCCTATTGAAGAAGCAATAGAGTAACAGGAATAAATTTCACCGATACCGGCTGAAATCGGATTCCAGCTTTGGCCATAATCAGAGGAAAAAGCAAATATAACGAAACTCCACAAAGCGGGAGGAATAGTACCGCCTCCGGCCCAGATGACGCCTTGCATACCTGAACGAGGCTGCGTATTATACAATACCCGATAAAAATTAATAGAATCACCTTGCCAGGAAACCGCCCAATCGGATTCGGGGTATTTTTGAAAAATCACATTGGTCTCTGCGCAGCAAAAAACCGGCTGATGCGGTTCATGCCCGCCATAACCGATTGCCGTAAACGAGGTAATCGTTTTGACGCTGTCGCGGTTCAAACCGGAGTCGGCGCGTACCCATCCGAAACCTGGAGGATAATCATAATAATACACCAGGCCGGAATCCGGCCGGGATGAATCCGCCGGCAGGGCGGCATAGATGCGCTGCCAATCTGCGGGACCGGCGCCCACGGATTGAATACCCACCGCACTGACGGGTACACCGGCAAAGCCGATTTGCTGCCAGCCGCAATCCATTCCGAAACAATACAGATAAACGCCGTTTGAATCGGTTCCGGCCACGAGAATCTGGTTTTCCTGCGCCATATCCGGGCTGGAAATGGCCAGAGAAGTAATGCCCAGGTCGTTTATACCAAATTCTTCTATCTGGGCAAAAAGCAAAAAGGCCGGTAGAAAGACGAAGGAAGTAACCAGGCTTAAAAATTTCATGGTTTGCCTCCCTTAGAAATAATTTTACATGCGAGTCTGTTTTATTGCTTTCTAAAATAAACATTATGTCACACTTGTCCAAAATAGGATTTATATATCACCTAATTATTAGGTTTGGGCAACTCTCCCCCTTTAATTCCCCTTCTGTTATGTTAGAAAACAAGTCAAAATTACCTATATTTTCATTTTGGGATATAGGCATCCTTTTCTCTAATGGCATAGAGATTTAAGTTTAGTAAAATCTTTTTTAAACTATTCCAATTGCAAGTAATCTGTTATAAGCGGTCT
>DRQG01000133.1 GCA_011369465.1 Caldithrix abyssi | reverse complement strand
TCATTTGATAGGGGATGGTGGTTTTTACCCCGTAAACGCCCATATCTTTTAATGCCCGTTTGGCTCGTTGAATGACTTCATCCCATTCCAGTGCCCAGACAATCATATAGAGCAGTTACCGTCCGCGGATCGTCCGGATATTTAGCGGCAAATTCTTCATAAATTCTGTTTGCCTCGGTCTCATTATTCAATTTCAGGAATAACTCCGCATTGGCAAAGAATAAATCGGTTGAAAACGTTTTATCCGGATAGGTGGCTATGTATTTGTTATTGGCATCAATGGCCAGCTGCCATTCTTCACCCTTTTTATAATAATAGCCGGCGTTATACAAGGCTGTTTCGGCATTTTCCGAATTGGGATAATTTTCATATATGCGTTCATAGGTTTCGGCTGCGTTGGCATACTGTTCCAGTTCTTTGTATCCGTCGGCCATATTTTCCAGAGCAGGTATGGCAAATTTGCTTTGGGGGTATTTTGTTGCCAAAGTATCAAAAACTGCAATGGCCCTAACCCAATCTTTTGCCAGTTGGAAATTGCGCCCGGAGTTAAACAGTGCAGGCTCTACAAATTTGGGGTCCTCCGGTGTTTCTGTATAGACTCTGTAAAACTCATTGGCAGCACCGAAATAATCTCCCTGTTCCGCCAGATATTCCGCATTCTTAAAAATAGCCGCAGCTAATCGTTTGGCTGCAAATTCCCTTTGTTCTTCCGGTATCTCCTGATCGGCCATTATCCGTTTAGCCACAATTTCGCTGTCCTTAAACTTGCCTAAGGCAAAGTACGAATCCATGATAGATCGTAAGGCTAAACTTTTTTGTTTGGCGCCGGGAAATCTTTTAACCAGGGTTTGAAAATATATTTTTGCTTCCGGAATTTTCTTGTGATTGTAGTAAATACTTCCGGCGGCGGCAAGAAAATCCGGGGCATATTTGCCCGCCGGGAACAAGCGAATGTAATTATCATACGCTTCGATTAAACGCGTTTCTTCCGGCGTTAGAGCTTCCGGGCTCAATTTGGCAATATCTGCGATATTGAATGATACGGTATCAATGCTTCCGTACTTCATTTTTACCAATGTATCTGCCACGGCAACGGCATTTAAAGCCGCCTCATGCTGATGGCTTTCTTCAAGATAGTCGTTGCTTACTTTTATATACTCTTCAAACGCTTCTTCGAGACGCCCCAGTTTACTGTCCAGTACAAAGGCATACGACCAGTTGATATCGTAGGCGTTGGAATCGGCAGGAAAATAATCCAGATACAATTTACAATTATCGGCAAAAACCGTATAAGCCGTTGTATCCGGTTTACCGGCGGATTCCAGTTCCTGGGCCTTCTCAAGAAGAAGAGAAAGGTTGGTGCGCATTGCCGCTTCGCTCAATTTATAAGCGGTTTTAAGATATTTTAGTTTATCCAGGTTATCGGATTTTTCCAGATTGGCATACCATTGTGATTTAGGACCATAGGTTTCATATAATTTTATTCGTGCCTGAAATGCCTCCTCGTCGCGGCCTAATGCATATAAGGCATCAACAATTCTTTGCTGTATGCTCGGGCCTTCGGGATAATCGGGATACATTTCCAATAAGGTGCTGAAAGCATAGATGGCTTTTTCCTGTTCATCTATTTTTTGATATGTTTCGCCTATGGCGCGCATTATATCGGGCCCGTAAGGTTTCCCGCCCAAACGTTCGATCATATGACGGGCCTTATCCACTCCATTTTTTGTATAGGTTTCATCCGTAAAGCTGATGCCAATATACTGGATGGCTTCATCGCGTACATTGAGATTGCTTATTTTTGTCCGCGGGTCCAGCTTTTTGGCCCGTTCGATATCATCCGCCACAGCCATAAAATATACAATGGCATCGCTATAATATTTTGGATTTCGGGCGGCTAATTTATAGTAACTCCAGCCCAGTTTATACAACGCTTCATCATAGCGTTTGGAATCTTTGTATTTTAAAACCTTTTTATACAGCTGTATCGCTTTATTCAGTTCTACAATGATCTGCTCTTCATCGGTCTTATCGTCACGCGGCGCAAAATAGTACTCTGCCAATTGAATGTAGGATTCCGGCGCAAACGGACTGTCCGGATATTTATCGATCACTTCCTGATAAATCCGACGGCTTTCCGCGTCTCTGTTCATATGGGCCAGCAACCAGGCTTTACTGTACAGAGCGTCGTCCGCATATTCGCTGGCCGGATACTCTTTAATCAATCGGTCATACACCGCAATAGCCTTACTGAAATCGAGTTGCGGGAATTCCGGCTGCTCCGGTTCGGTATCTATCTCGCCTTTCAGGAATTTATCATATTCTTCTTCATAGCGATTGTACTGTTCTTCATAGGCTTCCTGGGCACGGTCATATTCGTTATAGGCATCTGCGATGTAATATTCGGCCACCCGGATGTATACTTTGTCGCGATCGGTGATATGGGCTCCCTTTTCACCAAGAAAACTTTCGCCCAACTCCATACCTTTGGATAAGCTTTCTTTTTCTTCTTCACGCAATTCGCCTACTTTAGAATTGTAATATTCCCGGATTTTAATCAAGTCTTCGATTGTCATTTTCTTAAACAGGGAGTCTTCCAGTGCCACATCACGTTTTACCTGCGCCATACCGGGGCCGGTAAACAGTAATCCACCCAATAAACCAAATAATATGGTCAAGTAGCTATATTTCTTTTTTGATATAGTAAACCGCATAGTAAGATTCCGTTAAATATTATACTTGTATTTAGTGGATTATTCTTCATCCTCTATTTTGGGCGGTTCCGTTGTATCCGGATTATTGTCTATCTCGCTATCGTGTGTATCAAAATAGGACTCTTCGAACTGGCGTTTGAGTTCTTCACGTTCTCTTAATCGTTCCTGCCTGCGTATTTGCCGCGTCATCAGTACAATTTCATCTTCAATCTGATTAATTTTGTGTTCGATATTATCTTTACGCAGTTGTAAAAAATCATTTATTTTTTGTATATCTTCCTGCAACTGGGCAATCTGTTTGGATTTCAATTTACGAATGGCAAAATTGACATTGGCCATACCAAATGCGCCGTAGTCGCTCCACTTACCAAGATTGATATTGCTTTTGCGCAGATCAAAACCATAGGCCTGGGTTTCCACAAAATCCAGTCGTTTGGCTATTTCTTCAAGACGATCCCGGGTTAGTTCGAGACGGATGAGTTTTTTATAATCCCGGCGCGCTTTGGCATTTTGAATATCCACATCCAGGGTGGACAGTTTTTCTATCAGCTGCATCCTTTGCCTGTGTGCATCCTCGCGCATATCGCGAATCATGGCGTTTTCACTTTCAATCATACTCTCTTTCCGGGCCAGCGGATGCTCGTCAAAATAATTAATTCCCAACGGTGAGTAGCGTTGTTCCGGCATCGAATTAACCGCCCTGTAAATACGCAGCTGCAGATTCTCTATCCTTTCTACCAAATCCTTCCGGTCACGTTGCTTTGCCTTTTCTTTTAATTTATCCAGTTCGGCAAGCTGGGCTTTTAATCGCTTAACCTCATTGCCTGCCGCCACACCGACGGAGCTCAGATCTCCATACGATAGTTTAAATAAGGGTTCTTTTAATTTTTCCTTGGTTTCATAGGCTCTGGTAAAAGCTTCTTTATTCCCGCTTTTGATGGCTTTTCGTTCTATTCTTTTCGCTTCGGCATAAACCTTTTTGAGTTGATCTCTTTCCTTATTCATTTTATCCGAAAGCAACTTGACCTGTTTGGCCTCAAAAGCGTATTCATAATTATCCAGAGCTTTTTCCACATTTTGTTCTAACTGGTATATATAACCCAGCAGAGCTTTGGCTTCCAGATAATATTCGGAACCGAAAAAATAATCCAACAATACCTGCAGATTTTTCTTGGCAAAGGAAAAATCCTGTTTTTGCGGATCATCTTTTTGAAGCTGCTGTTTATACGAAGCCCAGGCATAACCGATCAATACCCGGTCATATTTGGGGAACGAACTGCCGATCTGATCGAAATAATTCATCGCGCCGGCGTAATCGCCCATTTCGTAACTAATATATCCCAGCTTCAGCAAAATATTGAAACGGAAATTCGGTTCCAATGCCGGTTTTTCCAACAAGTCCTGATAGGTTCGTACGGCTTCTTCATAATTTAACGCACCGGCGTATGCCTCGGCCAGCATGTAGCGGGCCTGCAGATAATAGGGTGACTGGCGAGTGATTTCCAGAGCATAGTTGGATGCCCTCTCATAGTTCTCTTCGCGCAGGCCGGCGATAGTTGCTACCAGTAGCGCTTGCTCATAGTTCGGATCACTGGTTGATACCAATGCCTGCATGGCATCAAGTTTATCCATTATTGAGGAAAAATTATCATAGTGATAGTCGATTTGAATCAATCGCTTATAAGCTTCCGGTGCATAGGGCGACGAAGGATACGTGCGCACCAGTTTATTAAAATCCTGTTTTGCACGATTATACCGGCCTAATATGTAATTGCTCTCACCTTTATAAAAAAGGATGTCGTCCAGGTTATCATAAAAAGAATAGCGGTTTAAAATTTCATCGAATGAACGTTCCGCGAGATCATAATAACCATAGTTAAACATTTCGGCAGCGTTTCGCGCTTCTCTTTTAAACATACGCAGTTTTTGCGCGCTGTCACCGTTTTTTAACAAGCGGTTTTTTATAACCTGAACATCCGTCCAGCGCACCTGGTATTTGATGCGTTCAGTTCGGCTCCACTCATCGTATAAATCGAATACGGTTGCTTTTTTAGTTGTGGGTGCGGCGGCCGGCCGGGTAGAGGTCAGATCGGTTCCGAAGGACTGGATAAAATTTGTTCTTGTTTTTTGCAGCCCTTCGGCAATTTTCGGATTTTCATCAACACGGGCATTGGGGTCCAATTTCAGCATCTCTTCGGCAATATGCACCAGTTGAATAGCGTCTTCGATCACTTTTTGCTTTTTATAATCGATGGCGCCCAAATTTATCGTTGCCTCTATTTTATCTTCCAGTTCATTAACAAACTGTAACAATGTAGAAGAACCGGAGGCTCCCAGACGGTTCTTTAAGGCCCGAACTTCAGCTAAACGATTTTCAAGACGCTGAAAATAGTTTTTACGAATATCATCCACATTGCTGACACGGGATTTGATTTCTTCGTTGATCATGCGAATTTGCTGAACAAGAAAACGTTCACGTTTGATCGCATCCTTGCCAAAATTGGTCAGCAAACTCTGCACATATTCGTTAAGCGCCGCATTGTACCGGTATTCCGCCATACTGGTATTATCCTGGGCTAAGAGAGGGTAACAACTGAAGAGTATAAGGAAGAAGGCGTGCAAACGAATCAGGGCACTATTTCTCATAGTTTTAACCTAAAGTTAATTGATCAAGCAAACTATTGTTATGGCTTAATTTAATATTATTTTATACTGAGTCAAGGTTTTAGGTAAAACTGTATGTTTCAGGGCCCTTAAACATAGGTGCAATGTGAGCAGGATCAAATTTCCAGTGCAATAAATTAGAGTGCCTGAGCGGTTTTCAATCTATTGAGCGCTCTGAGCAAAGCGGATTTGGCCCGAACGATATCGACATCATCTTCTTCAGATGCCAGGCGTTTCTCTGCGCGCTCCTTCGCTTTTTTGGCTCGTTCCACATCAATTGCTTCGGCAAATTCGGCGGATTCTACAATTAACCGAACCTTATTATTTTTTACCTCGCAAAATCCACCGCCCGTTGCCAAAACTTTTTCTGTGGTATCCCCTTCCTGGAGACGAACCTGGCCAATATCCACAGCAGATAACATATCCGCATGATCCTTTAGCACCTGGAACTGCCCCAAGGCGCCCGGAACAGTACAGCTTACAATTGTCTTTTCGTATGTTTTCCCAAACGGAGTTACAATTTCGATTTCTAATTCTGCTGCCATCAAAATTTCCTTAATATGCTCGACTTAAGTCCAATAAACTTAAATAAAAAGATGATGGGTGCGCCATCATCTTTTTATTTTTGAATATCTGGTCTCTATTGGCCGTTATGCTTCCAATGATTTTGCTTTTTCGAATACTTCTTCAATATTCCCTACCATATAAAAGGCTTGTTCCGGAATATGATCGTATTCGCCTTCGATCAGACTCTTGAACCCTTTGATCGTTTCTTCAAGCGGTACATATTTACCGGGCGTTCCCGTAAACTCTTCGGCAACAAAGAAGGGCTGCGATAAGAATCGCTGTATCTTCCTGGCCCGGGCAACCACCAGCTTGTCTTCCTCGCTGAGTTCATCCATACCCAAAATGGCGATAATATCCTGAAGGTCTTTATATTTTTGCAGAATTTCCTGAACCGTTTTAGCTACATAGTAGTGTTCATCACCAACTATCCGCGGGTCCAATACACGCGATGTGGAATCCAGCGGGTCCACAGCGGGATAAATACCCAGCTCTGCTATTTGACGCGATAATACCGTGGTGGCGTCCAGATGGGAAAACGTTGTTGCAGGCGCCGGGTCGGTAAGGTCGTCGGCCGGTACGTAAATAGCCTGTACCGACGTAATGGAACCTTTTTTTGTAGAGGTGATGCGTTCCTGTAAATCACCCATTTCGGTTGCCAGTGTAGGTTGATAGCCCACAGCCGAGGGCATACGGCCCAACAGTGCAGACACCTCGGAACCGGCCTGAGTAAAGCGGAAAATATTATCAATAAACAGCAGAACGTCCTTGCCTTCGTCATCGCGGAAATATTCCGCAGCGGTAAGCCCGGTAAGGCCCACACGTTGACGCGCGCCGGGCGGCTCATTCATCTGGCCGAATACCAGCGTTGTTTTGTCGATTACACCGGAGCCCTTCATTTCCAGCCAGAGATCGTTTCCCTCACGGGTACGCTCCCCGACGCCGGCAAAAACGGAATACCCGCCGTGCTCGGTGGCGATGTTACGGATCAGCTCCATAATCAGAACGGTTTTGCCCACGCCGGCGCCGCCGAACAAACCTGTTTTACCGCCTTTGGTATATGGTTCCAGCAGGTCGATTACCTTTATACCTGTTTCCAGTATTTCCTCCGAGGTACTGAGTTCTTCCATACTGGGGGCCGGGCGGTGGATAGGATACTTCTTGGCCGTTTCGATCGGTCCGCCGCCGTCAATGGGATCGCCGGTTATATTCATCATCCGGCCCAGCGTTTCCGGCCCGACAGGTACGGAAATCGGCTGACCCAAATCAACCGCATCCATCCCGCGTACCAGACCGTCCGTGGAATCCATGGCCACCGAACGGACGATATTTTCGCCCAGATGCTGCTGAACTTCGGCAATCAGCTCCGAACCGTCTTCGCGGACGATCTTAATGGCGTTGTAAATGGCCGGCAATTTTCCTTCTTCAAACTCAACGTCTAACACCGGTCCGATAATCTGACTAATTCTTCCCTTATTCATAAACATTTCCTAATTTAAAATCTAACCATAGATTTATGAATATCTAACATAATTATTTACATTAACTTTCTTTTAACGCTTCGGCGCCGCCAACGATTTCGGCAATCTCTTTGGTGATGGCTGCCTGACGGGTTCGGTTATAATAGATGGTCAGGTTGTCAACCAGCTCTTCCGCGTTTTCCGTTGCGTTTTCCATTGCCGTCATTCGGGCGCCCTGTTCGGCAGCATAACTTTCCAGAAGGATACGCCAAATCTGCGTATTCAGATGCTTGGGGATAAGTACATTCAGAATGGTTTCTTTATCCGGTTCGTAAATAAAATCCACCTGTGTTTTATCCTCCGCCATCTCGGGATCGGGCACAAACGGCAAAAACGGCTCTACGATAACATTCTGCTGCACAGCGGATTTGAATTCGTTATAGACGATCTCTATACGGTCGTAAGCTCCGCTCGTAAAATAGGAAATCAGGTCTTTGGAAATTTGAACGGCGTGCTCAAAAGCCAGATGATTGAAAAAATTTATCCGATCCTGCTTTATAGGCACATTACGCCGCGAAAAGAATTCCTGAGCTTTACGCCCGACGGCATAGAGTTCTACCTCTTTCTCTTTATATTCTTCAATCCGATGGCTGGTTTGGCGAATGATATTACTGTTAAAGCCGCCGCACAGGCCCCGGTCCGACGTTACCGAAACAATGAGGACCTGTTCTACCGGTCTGTGTTGCATGAGCGGTATTTCGCTGGTTTTTTCCGACAGCGCGGTCAGATGCCCGATCACATCGCGCATCCGGTAAGCGTAGGGACGCAATGCCACGATGTTTTCCTGAGCTTTACGCAGTTTTGCCGCAGCCACCATCTTCATGGCTTTGGTAATTTGCTGCGTGCTTTTAATACTGCCGATTCGTTTGCGGATTTCCCTTAGCGTCGCCATCAATCTTCCTCAACTTTAAAGGTAGCCAGGAACTGTTCCAGCGCCTTGTTCAGCTTTTGCTTGATCTCGTCGCTGAGCACTTTTTCTTCAGCGATGGCCGGAAGAAGATCGCTATACTTCATTTCCAGATAATCGATAAATTCGGCCTCGAATCGCAGCAGAACACCCACCGGCAGCTTATCCAGATAACCGTTTGTTGCCGCATAGATTACAGCGATTTGCTTTTCGAACGGTATGGGCTGGTATTGTCCCTGTTTGAGGATTTCCACCAGACGCTCACCGCGTCGCAGCTGTTGCTGGGTGGCCTCATCCAGATCGGAACCGAATTTGGCGAAGGCTTCCATTTCGCGGTACTGAGCCAAATCCAGACGCAAACTTCCTGCCACCTGTTTCATGGCCTTAATCTGCGCGCTGCCGCCCACGCGGGAAACCGAAATACCCACGTTGATGGCCGGACGAACGCCGGAATAGAACAATCCCGATTCCAGAAATATCTGACCGTCTGTAATGGATATGACGTTTGTGGGAATGTACGCGGATACGTCCCCGGCCTGTGTTTCGATAATCGGCAATGCGGTCAGCGATCCGCCGCCCAATTCATCATTTAACTTGGCGGCGCGTTCCAGCAGGCGCGAATGCAGATAAAACACATCACCGGGGTAGGCTTCACGACCGGGAGGCCGGCGAAGCAGCAGGGATACCTGCCGGTAAGCCCAGGCATGTTTGGTTAAATCGTCATACACGACCAGGGCATGTCTTCCGTTGTCGCGAAAATATTCGCCCATTGCCGCGCCGGCATAGGGGGCGATATACTGCAGCGGCGCAGGGTCGCTGGCATTGGCCGCTACCACAATGGTATGCTCCATAGCGCCGTGTTCTTCCAGCGTCTTAATCACCTTGGCCACGGTGGAAGCTTTTTGACCGATGGCCACATATACGCAGATAACATCTTTACCTTTTTGATTGATGATGGTATCGATGGCAATAGCCGTCTTACCCGTCTGGCGGTCGCCGATAATCAGCTCGCGCTGTCCGCGACCGATCGGAATCATGGAATCGATAGCTTTGATACCGGTGGCCAGAGGTTCCTTAACCGGCTGACGTGTAACCACACCCGTGGCTTTACGTTCCAGCAGGGAAAAATGTTCGGTATCTATTTTGCCCTTACCATCCATCGGTTGTCCCAGAGGATTCACGACGCGGCCGACCAGCGCATCACCCACCGGTACTTCTACCACGCGTTTGGTGCGCTTAACCAGGTCGCCTTCTTTAATTAATATATCTTCTCCCAGGAGAATAACGCCTACATTGTCTTCCTCCAGGTTCAGTACCATACCCATCACTTCGTGGGGAAATTCCACCAGCTCGCCGGCCATTACTTTTTCCAGGCCGTACACACGGGCGATACCGTCACCAACCTGTAACACCGTTCCTACTTCGTAAACATCCGTTTCCTTTTGGAAGTCCTGTAGCTGTTTCTTCAGGATTGCAGAGACTTCATCCGGTCTTACTGCATTACTCATTGATTTTCCACCTCTTGTTTATGCTTACCGAGCAATTAACTGTTCACGCAGTCTGTTCAATTGCGAACGTATGCTGCTATCTATAACCATGTCTTCCACTTTAACAACAAATCCGCCGATAATGGACGGCTCTACGCGTTTGCTGAGGATGACCTTTTTACCGGTGATCCGCTCAATCTGTTTCCCGATTTCCTGCACCTGCCGCGCTTCCAGATCCACGGCGCTGACCAACTGCCCTTCAACCTGATTGTTATATTCGAGCATCATATAGTAAAATTTGCTGATAATATCCGGCAATATCGGCAGACGGCGCTTTTCGGCGATCAGTTCGATGAAATTGCGCGTCAAATCCTGAAACGGGCCGCTGAATATCCCGTTCAGAGCTTTTAATTTATCTGCTTCATTCACCAGCGGATTAACCAGCATATTTCGCAATTCTTCGCTGTCTTTTATGGTATCGGAAACGGTTTGCAAATCCTCGTAAACCTTTTCCAGCACCTTGCGTTCTTCGGCCAGCTCGAACAGAGCTTTTGCATAACGTTTGGCTACTCGGCTCAACGATTTATCCTTACCTTAATTATTCACTGATTTTGGCATCGTTTTGATGTACTCTTCGACGATGGCTTTTTGCTTGTCCTTATCCAGGGTTTGCAAGATGATTTTTTCCGCGGCGCCCACAGCCAGATCGGCCACTTCGGCTTTAAGCGAAGCAAGGGCACTTTCCTTTTGCTGATCGATTTCTTCTTTGGCGCGTTCCAGCAGTTTTTCCGATTCCTGCCGCGCTTTTTCGATCAGTTCCTGCCGCGCTTTTTCGGCCATTTGCTGATTTTCTTTCAGCAGTTTGCGGGCTTCTTCCTCAGCGCCGGCCAGCATTTCCTGATGCTTTTGCAGCAGGGCTTCGGCCTCTTCGCGCTGCTGTCTGGCTTTCTCCAGGTCTTCGCGTATGCCATCTTCCCTGTTCTTAATGGCGGTTAGCATAGGCTTAAGCGCCACCTTGGATAAGATAATCAGGACAATAAAAAAAGTAATCCACGTCCAGAGTATCATTCCGGGTTCTAAATTTAACATAGTGTATCCCTGTATGAATAGCGGTTATTTATTTGCTGACCAACAAGAAACAAACCACCGCGCCAAAAAGGGCAACACCTTCGATCATAGCAGCGGCAATAATCATCGTAACACGAATGGCTCCGCCGGCCTCGGGCTGCCTTGCGGTTCCGTCCATGGCAGAGGCGGCAATTTTACCGATACCCATACCGGCGCCCAGAGTAACAATACCTGCACCGATTCCTGCTGCGAGATATGCAAAAGCTAATGCCAGTTGCGTCATTTCCATTGTAACTATCCTCCCAAATTGAGTTAAAAGGTATTCTGTGTAATTGTTTTGTTTATTTAAAAATCTGTAACTGTTATTTAATGCTCCGGATTAACACTCATACCGATAAAAAGCGCCGAAAGCACGGTGAATATATAGGCCTGTATAAAAGCCACCAGGATTTCCAGAAAATAGACGAAAATCCCAAATCCCACTGATACCGGAGCCACCAAAAACGATTTAAAAATGATAATCAGACCAATAAATGCAAACAGAACGATATGGCCGGCGATCATATTGGCAAACAAACGAATGGTAAGAGCCACATGCTTGGCGATGAGACCCATAATTTCGATAACAAACATGAGCGGCCAGAGCAATAAAGGCACGCCATGCGGAACCAACGAAGTGTAATATTTGATAAAACCGTTTTGTTTGATGCCGTATATCTGCGTAGCTCCGAATGTAACCAGCGCCAGCGCAGCCGTCACATTAATATTACTGGTAGAAGTGGAAAACAGCGGCACCAACCCCATGAGATTGGCAATCAGGATAAAGAAGAAAAAACTTACCAACAGCGGTGTGAAGCGGTGCCCTTCCTTTTCTCCCATATTAGCAATGGCTATTTCGTCGCGTACGAAAACTACCAGCATTTCCAGTATAGCTCCGAAGCCGGTGGGCACTTTTTTCCGCCGGTCGTAAAAGAAGACAAACAAGGATATGACAATGATTCCGGCTATCCAGAGCATTACGGTATGATTGGTTATCGATAAATCGACCTCCATACCCAGGATATGGAACGGTTTGAAATGTGGCAGATGTAAAGGCAGCCCCGGTAAATGCCACTCACTACTATTTTGAATATGATGGGAAATCCATCCTCCGACAGTTTCTTCCTGCTTGCTCAGTGTATCGGCAACAGCCGCAACCGTTGTCTCTGAAATCATCATAAATGCGTTGAATCCTGTTTAAAATGTTTGTTAAGAAATACAACTTCCCAGATTTGATAAATAAAGTATAATATAAACAAAGCTGTTAAAAAAGTAAAATTATTCACTTGTTCCCAGGACAGCAAAATAAAAATAAAAATCAATAAAATTCCAAAGCGAATTCCATATCCCAAAAAGAACGATTTGTTGAATGATTTTGCATCCTTATGAAAGGTAAAACGGATAATTAGAAATATGGCAACGATATTAGCCGTGGCCAATATTCCGGCATAAATCAATGCGTTATGGTCTTTGGGATCATTCAGATACTGGTCTCCGATCAACCAGGCTGAAAAAACATATATCAGTAAGACGATCAGGACTCCTGTACTAAATTTCAGAAACTCGCTCATTATCTTCGTGTTATTTGATTGATAACTTTAATCATATTATAAAAACCGAGGGCCAGGCCCGCAAAAAGCCCTGTAATCATGAATAATGGTTCTGTGCCTGCTTTTTCATCCAACCAGTTTCCCAGATAGCCGAAAACAAGAATACCCCCCAGCAGAGTGTATCCGATATTTAAATACGGGCCTGCTTTACGGAAGGCATTGTTGATTTCTGATTTTGAGATGTTTTTTTTTGATGCCATCGAAGGCTAAGTGGCTTTAATTTCTTCTTTGGCGTTTTTCATATCGCCCTTACCCATATTGGAAGTGCCGTCAAACATGGCGCCTTCATCCACAATGAGGCGACGCGCCTTTAACTCACCTACAAAGCTCGACTTGGATTCCAAAACCAGTTTTTCTTTAACGCTTAATTTCCCTTCGATTTTTCCGCCGATGATGGCATTGGCAGCTTCAATCTCGCCTTTTATTTCTCCATTTTCACCCACGGTTAGGGTGTTTTTACAGATGACTTTTCCTTTAACGCTACCGTCAATACGGATATTGCTGTCTGTATAAATATCTCCTTCAAGACGGGTGCCTTTACCAATCAAATTGAGTTCTGTGGACACGCCGAATTCTTTTCCTGATTTAATGGCCACTTTTTTCCTTTCCGATTTTATTGTTTTGTTAAGGGTAAATACCGAACCGGATCAACCGGAAGGCCGTTTTTCCATATTTCCAGGTGCAAATGTGGTCCGGATGTAATTTTTCCCGTATTGCCCAACAATGCAATAACCTGCCCGCGCGTCACTCGTTCCAGCTTGTTTACCAGATTGCGTTCGTTGTGCTTATATACGGATATAAAACCGTAATCATGTTCCAAAATGATGGTGTACCCCCCGGCATCCGTCCAGCCGGAAAACAGCACAACGCCATTGGCAACGGCTTTAACGGGAGTTCCCGTTGGCGCCGCAATATCCAGCCCCAGATGCGGATCCGTAAACAAGGCCGTGGTTTCGAATCCGCGGGCCATAAACCCATCCACGGGCATATACGACGGCACATAATTAAAAATGGTACGTTTTCGCAAACTGCTCATCCGGGCAAAATCCAGCTTTTGCGAAACCAGAGTATCGTTATCGGCCGCTTCTTCAATAGTAACATAACCGTTTAGTGAAGAACGAATCTGTGTTTCGTACTGCTTTACCCATTCCAGGTCTTTTTTAAGTTTTTCAATTTTCTGCAAACTTTTAACCAGCTTAAAATTTTCTTCCTTCAACCGGTTATAATCCAGAGCCACTTCGGCTACCTTCCAGTAAGACAGTGCGCCGAATACAATAAGCACAACAATAAGGGCCAAAAAAGCGCCGGCCACATACAGCCAACCGCGACGCACTCTGTAGGTGTACGGCTCTTCCTTTCCGTCCGGGACAATCAGAAAATTAATATAGCGCGGTTCTTTTTCTCTATATGCCGGCATATTGTTTTCAGTTCTTTCTATCTACCGTAAATCACCCTGAAAATTCGGATCAATACCACATGAGATCCAAAATTATTCTTTAATTTTTTCAAACAGTTCCAGCAACCGGTTAAGGTCTTCCGGGGAATAAAACTCCACATCTATTGAGCCGCCGTCCTTACGCGGCCGAATACTGACCTTGGTGCCCAGAATTTCCCTTAATTCTTCCTCGGCTTTTTGGATATATACCGAACGGCGCGGACGGGCCGGTGCTTTTTTACTTCCGGTATCCTGGAACTCTTTTACAAGTTTTTCCACTTTACGTACGGAAAGACCGCCCTTGAGGGTTTTCCTCCAAACCGTTTTTTGATCTTCCGGATTATCCAAAGCCAGCAGGGTGCGGGCATGGCCCATAGTTATTTCATCATTACTTACGCTGTCCTGAATTTCCTGCGGTAATTTAAGCAAACGCAGGATATTGGTGATGGTCGTTCTGTCTTTGCCTATTTTTTTGGCCACTTCATCCTGGGTTAAGTTACACTCATCAATCAGGCGCTGAAAGGCTTTGGCCTGCTCGATGGGATTTAGTTTTTCGCGCTGAACATTCTCAATCAGCGCCAGTTCCAGCATTTCCTCTTTGGTTTCCACTTTGATTATATAGGCCGGGATCGTTTCCAGCCCTAACTCGGTTACCGCGCGCAGACGACGCTCGCCGGCGATGAGTTCGTAACCGCTATCTACTTCACGAACGGTAATGGGCTGAATGATGCCGTTTTCGCGAATGGAAACCATTAATTCATTCAATGCGACCGGATCAAATTCAAGACGAGGCTGGAATGGATTGGCTTTGATGCGATTGACTTCGATGCTGGTTAACTGACCGCTTTGCTGCGCTTCGGTCTTTGTATCGGTTTCCGGTATAAGGGCGCTAAGGCCGCGGCCGAGTCTATTTGTTTTTTTCACCGATCACTTCCTCAGCTAAACTGATATAATTCTGGCTACCGATACAGACCGCATCGTACATAATGATCGGCTTACCAAAACTGGGGGCTTCGCCTAAACGTACATTGCGGTTAATGACCGTTTTATAGACCTTCTCCTTAAAATATTCGCGCACCTCCGCAGCCACCTGATTGCAGAGATTAAGCCGGTTATCGTACATTGTCAACAAAACGCCCTCGATGTTCAAATCATTATTTAAGTTTTTCTGCACAAGATGAATGGTATTGAGCAGCTGCGACAATCCTTCCAAAGCGTAATATTCGCACTGGATCGGTATTAACACGGAATCTGCCGCGGTGAGAGCGTTTAAGGTCAACAATCCCAGAGAAGGCGGGCAGTCCACAAATATATAATCGTACTGATCTTTTATTTTTTGCAGATGTTTTTTTAACTGGTGTTCCCGTTTAGGCATATCCACCAACTCTACCTCTGCGCCAACCAGGCGGATATGCGATGACACCAAACTTAAAAACGGCACATTGGTTTGGGTAATCGCTTCTTCTATTTTAGCGCCATTTAAAAGCACTTCGTAAACGGATTGTTCCTGTTCATCCGGGACAACTCCCAACCCGCTGGTGGCATTAGCCTGGGGATCAATATCCACCAGAAGCACGCGGCGTTCGGCCACCGCTATGCAGCTGGACAGATTGATTGCCGTTGTGGTTTTCCCCACACCGCCTTTTTGGTTGGTAATGGCAATTATTTTACCCATGTAAAATCCAATGTTAAATCCGTATCAACTATTTTTTATTAACGATTGTTAAACGAATTCCATAAAAATAATTAATCTTATAATTTAGCAGTATTATTTGATTAAATCAAGGTAAACCCCGACTCCGAAATGAAGGGAAAGTTTACCGGCCTTTGCTGGCTATTTTTTGCTGTTCTTCTTCCAGAATTGTCCGCGCTTTCTTCAATCGTTGATAACCCCGCTCCGTCATATCATTTTCCGAATATTCCCTGCTTAAAACCATCTGGCAGTGATACACGCTGTTCTCGCTATCACCCATCCGTTGATAAATCTCGGCCAGCATCACATGCGCGTGCAGCCATTGCATGGAATTCCGCTCTTCATCATGATCTATTACGGATAATAATTTATTATAAGCGCGCACTGCCTTTGGGTATTCTTTCCGCTTGTAAAATGTATGGGCGTACGCCCACCACATAAAAACACTTCGGGGATATTTTTGCACCAGCTGCCGGGCATATTCGAGGGCTTCATCATATTTGCCGTAGTCCAGCAGGATGTACACCAACTGATGCATAGCCATATACTTACCCACAGCATCGTTTTCAATCGATTTTTTAATCAATGCGATACCTTCCTCCCGACGATCCGGGAAAAAAGGCAGCCAGAGTATAAATTTGAGTTTGGTGCTTTTCCAGTAATAATAGACGCCTATGCCCAGATAGGCATCATATAAAGTGCTGTCTGCTTCCACAGCCGCACGCAAATCATCAATCGCTTCGAAGCCGTCATTCATCGCCCGATACCAGCTTCCGTTTTGTCCCGCAAAATAGGCTAAATAGCCGTAAGCGCTGCCCCGGTAAAAATATAGACGAGCCCGCTGCTTATCGCTTAACGGGTTTTGAGGATAGTGTAGTTGCCTATTGCTTTTTGCTATCACCTTTTGCAAAAGCCTGGTAAAGCGCGGCCCATCGGCCAGATTTTCATAATGCGTCATTTTGGAGTTGAGCACCGAGGCATAATAAAAACAGACTTCTATGGAGGAGTCGCCTGCGGCCATACGCTGCGTTAATAAAGACTCCGCTTCGGTAAAACGGGTGTTTATGGTCAGGTCAATACTCTGCCGAATCCACCCGGGTTCCGCCGGTACGGAATCCGATGCGCTGGTTAGAGCGGCAAATAAAAAAATGATACCTGTAACTATTTTCATAAATTAAATCTTTTTTAGCGTAATACCGTAAACTTACCATTTAAAATTTGCGACCCGGTATCAATCAAATAGAGGTACATACCGGAGGCCACCGGATGACCGTTTGCAGAACGCATATTCCAGGATACATCATTGCTCACACCGTTGGAAACGCGGGCCACCAACCGGCCCAAAATGCTGTAAATCCGGATTTCACTGTTCTGCGGCAGCGATTTAAATACAATCCGTTCCTGCCCCATGCTTAACACCACCGGGTTGGGCGCAGGGGGAAGGGACACCGCTTGCATGTTGTAGCGCACGGAATCGGTTTTTTGTTCCGAAACATTGCAGATAACCGCTACCGGATTCGGCATGGTTGTATTGTATTCGAATATTTGCGACCGACCAAAGGCAACGGCCTCGCCAAAGGCGTTTTTCTGCAAAATATGATTCACTCTGCCCTCGCCGGAATCTCCAGCGACTCCGGCTTTGTAAACCCGATTGTCGGACACGTTGATTTCAAACAGATTTAGCCCATATCCCGGCAATGTTGTGATAAAACGCCTTTCTTTTACAGAAGGTTCCAACATGGGATAATCGGCAGCATCCGGGAAGTAAGAGCCCGGTATGGCGCGGTCGCCCGTAAAATAGAGCCATACGCCGTAACGGTTAAGGCTTTGCGCAAAGGAATCGCCCCGGGTTTTTAAAATAGTTTCCAGCGCCCGGATAGAGTTTTCCTTTTTAATCTGTTCCCAGACATCCACAACAAAAGAAGAACTGTGTAAACTTGCCTCCATGTGCAGGTACAGCGTGTTGGCATAGGGATACAAACTGAATGTGCTGGTAAAGGAATAGGACGAGAGGTTGTCAAACAGAAAATAAAGATATTGATAGTAATCGTTAATTTCTGGGTAAACATAGTCTTCTATCCATGTTGAGGTCATTTCCATAAAATAACGATCTTTCAAATCGTAATCCGTGCCAATCCATATATTGTACCCCAACTGGATAGCGTGATTAAACTCATGCGCGGCAGTAACCCGTAGTCCGTTCAGCCCTTTGGTATAAAATCCGGAATAGCTGGTATTCAATTCCAGATAGCTTGTAAAAATTCTGCGCTCTCCGATATTACCCTCATCTACCAGCCAGGTAACGCCATAATCGTACATTCGAGTGAAATACACCGGATAGGCGCTGACCGGATTGCCCTGCTTATCCGGAGGCGCCTGAAAACCGAGCACATCAATTTCCTGCTGCCAAACGCTGTCCAATATCACCGCCGCAGAATCGATATAGTCGGGGATGCCGTTTCCATCCCTATCGCTTAACGGGACGGCATTGTAACCGCTGGTATCGTAATGAACAACGAAATGGCCGTCCGGGCTGGTCATTTGCTTTTGCCGCACCGGAGCGGCTGCCTTAAGCAATTGACGGGCTTTGGTTTGTAAATCCGGAGAGAGTTCCCGCCAATGCAAACGCAAATCGAGCATACGGCTAAATCCGCAGCCGGGAAGCGCGGGGGATTCTTCGACCGGCTCGAAACGGGAGCGCACGAAGGTTTCCAAAGCCTGCAAGCTGTGGTCCTGAGCCTGTGCAAAGGCCGCGAGGACAAAAACAATTAGAATGAAACGATTCTTCAAATGCATAGTTCTGCTTCCCTGCCCGGCTTATTTCTGCCGGAACGATAACAAAACGGGCACCCCCATAAAACCGTATTGTTCGCGTAATTTGTTTTCCAGAAAGCGTTGATAGTTTTCCGTGATCAGTTTGGGATGATTGGAGAAGAACGCGAATACGGGCGGATTGGCTTTTACCTGGGTTACATAATTAATTTTGATTTCCTTCCCCTTCACTGCCGGCGGCGTTTTATTCTCAATAAGCGGAAGGAAATATTCGTTCAAACGCGCCGTGGGTATGCGCTTTTTACGTTCTTCATACACTTGCGTGGCCAGATCGAGCGCTTTGTACAACCGCTGTTTATTTTTTACAGATACGTATATTTGCGGAATGAAGCGTAACACGCCCAACCGGTCGGTATAATCCTGACGGTATTCGTCGATAGTACGGTGATCTTTTTCGATCAGATCCCATTTATTCAGCAGCAAAACGATGCCTTTGCGCTGGGCGGCGGCATCGTTCAGTACACCCACATCCTGCCGGCTGAGTCCTTCGTGCACGTCCACCATGTACAAAACCACATCGGCCCGCTGGATACTGCGCTGTGTGCGTAAATTACTGTAAAACAGTACGTTTTCCTTGATACGTCTTTTTTTCTTAAGACCCGCGGTGTCAATCAACAGGTATTTTCTCTTTTTGTAATGTAGGATGGAATCGATGGAATCGCGGGTGGTTCCGGGAATATCGGTAACGATGGAACGCTCCTGATCGAGAAGCGTGTTTACCAGAGAAGATTTACCCACATTTTCACGTCCGATAACGGCCAGTTTGATCAGGTCTTTATCTTCCTCATCCCGGATGTCGTATTTTTTCAGTTTGGCCGTTAAGGCGTCCAAAAGATCGCCGCTCTGGCGTCCGGTCATGGCCGAAACCGGCTGCGGTTCGCCCAGTCCAAGCCGGTAAAACTGCCCCGCTTCGGCGTCCATCCGGGCGTCGTCAATTTTGTTGACCGCCAGCAGGGTTTCTTTGCGGGAGGTGCGTAACGTGCGCGCGATGTCTTCGTCAACATCGGTAATGCCGGTTTGGGCGTCCACCAGCATCAAAACCATATCGGCTTCTTCCACGGCAATTTCCACCTGTTCGCGGATGGCTTCATCGATGAGATTATCCGCGGCAGGCAAATATCCACCGGTATCAATCAACAAAAACTGCTGCCCGGCCCAGGTCACGGTTTCGTAATTACGGTCGCGGGTTACCCCGGGTTGATCGTCCACAATGGCTTTTCGACGGCCGATCAAACGATTGAACAGAGTGGATTTACCTACGTTGGGCCGGCCAACAATAGCCACAATGGGTTGGGACATGGTTTCGCATTCCTTTATTTGTTTTGAGCTATGGTACGGGAAAACTATCCCGCCAGCCTGTTAATCACCTGCGGCAGTTCGGATAACGATTCCCTGTACACATGGCAGGGAACGCCTAACTTTTCCTGCAAATCGTTCACCGTCCAGTCATCCAAAAATAAGCCGTCTTCGTTGAGCACGCGTGGCGGCAGCAGTACGGCGTCGCCCAATTTTTCGTTTTTTAATTGACTGTAAATATCCTGCCCCACCAGCAAACCGGAAATCTGTATGGTGGAACCGTAGAAATTATTTTCCACCGGCCGTAAATGAACCTGTAAATTATTTATTTTGGCCAGCCGTTCGATAATGTGCTTTTTTAAAGGCTCGGCGGCCAGCATGCCGGTAACCCAGGTGATGCGGGTCGGTTTGGAAAGGGACGCAGGATATGCAGTGAGCGCGTCTTCGAAATCATCAATCATAGCGCGGAACTCGCCCACGCCGTTCTCGATCTGGTAAAAGGCGTCGTAATATTTCGCGGGAGGAATCGGCTCACCGGCTTTGATGAAAAACTCATCCGCCAGATACACAAAAGCGTCGCCCAATTCACGGCGCAGGTTTTCCCGCAGGTTGTTCACATAACCGATGGTGTCTTTCAACTCCTGCAAGGTATGCAGGCGCAGTTTCATCAGCCTTTCGCGATGCCGGGTTAAGCCCAGCGGCACCACGGCCACCGACCGTACGCCGGGGTAAAACGAGGCCAGATCGCTGATCGTTTTATCGAATATGGCGCCGTCGTTTATTTCCGGCACCAATACAATCTGAGCATGCAGTTCTATCCCGCGTTCGGTTAAAAAGCGGATTTTTTCCAGCAGATGGTCGTCCCGTTTGATACCCAGCAGCAGCTTGCGGGTTTCCGCCTCCGTGGCATGCACTGAGATATAGAGCGGGCTGAGGCGCTGCTCCACAATCCGATCCAGATCGGCCTGCTTAAGGGTGGTCATCGTTACATAATGACCGTACAGGAAGGAATAACGGTAGTCCTCATCCTTAAAATAGAGCGTGCGCCGCATCCCTTTGGGGTTTTGATAGACAAAGCAAAAAACGCAGTTATTGCCGCAGTTCATCAACTGCATCTCTTCGGGTTCCAGCCCCAGGTTATCGTCCGCGTCTTTCTCTATTTCAAAAAGTACCTCTTCCCCGCCGCGACGGACGAGCAATTCCACCTGTTCATCGGCTATGTAAAAACGATAATCGAGACGATCATTTACGATTTTATTGTTGATGCTGATCAGTTCATCGCCCGGGCGGATACCCAGTTGATCGGCGATGCCGTCCGGCATCACGGTTTGTATTTTGACCATGTATTCCTTTTTAGCAATTGGCGCCGGTTAGTCCGGAAGAAGCGTACAATGACTCAGCATCTGTAGCATGATGCTGGATCTCATTATTTCCATCCAAACACTCCGTAAAAAAAGCAAAGGCGAATTTAAGGCGTGACCCGCTCAAAAGCAAGGAAAGGACGTTGGGCATCAGACAAGAGAAACCGCGGCCATTAAGCGGTCGTCCTGTGGATTCGGCAGCTGTTCCCGCAGGAACTCAAGCCATTTGGCCGGCTCTTTCCAGTAATGCTTAAATTGGCTGAGGGTATTTTCTTCAAACAAGATTTGCGGCAATTTTTGCAATCCGTTCTGATACTGGAACAGCATTCCCTTTTCCGGAAGGTTGGTCCGCACCGCCTTTATCATCGTAGCGTATTCGGAATCGATCGGAAGTTTGTCTCCTTCCAACACCTTCCACCGGGCGTCGGGTTGGAACCATATCGGCGTGTTCTGATGCATCGTAAAAAATAAAGCCTGTTTGCGGGAAAAATCCAAATAAGAAAGAATAAAGGTATAGGCAACATCAAATACATCATCGGGAAAAACATCCATCAGGCCATTGACCAGTCCGGTAAGCGCGCTCAAAGTGTAATCTTCGGTACCGCTGCCGGCCGCGAAACCCTGTAAATATTTTTGCATCAGCAGTTTCAGCATAGCGGTAGGATAGTCCCTGTCCAAACCGGAAAAGGCAAAACTAAACAAACCGTCCTCTTGTACGGGATGGCTGTAAAACAAAGCAGAGGCCGGTTTTTTGGGGTTTTGAACCAGAGCATGCAGCTTAAAGCGTTTCGTGTTTACAGATATTTTTTCCGGTTCTATTTTTTCCAACAGCTTTTTAAGCGATTTTGCCGCCGTGTCCGACTCATCCGAATTATTTTTCTGCTCCAGTCGGGCTTCCAGTTCCTGTACTTTTCGTATCAGTTGGATATTACGGTCATTGACTTTAAGATGATTTCGGATACGGGCGTTTATTTCCAATACATCGAAGGGCTTGGTCAGGTAGTCGATCGCTCCGAGAGCCAACCCGCGCGCTTTATCTACCGATTCATTCTTGGCAGATAAAAAGATAACCTGGGTATGGCTGGTCTGTTCGTTCTCCTGCAGGCGCCGGCACACCTCGTAGCCGTCCATACCCGGCATAATCACATCCAGAAGCACTAAATCGGGCCGATGTTCTGCGGCAAGGGTCAGAGCTTCCTGTCCGGAGGAAGCGGTAAACAGTTCATAGTTGGAATCCACCAGCGCCCGGCGCAGTAATTTTATGTTAATCGGATTATCATCGACGGCCAAAATTTTGTACTTCATTATTTCCCGATCGATCGGCTATTTAAAACTCTTCTTCTTTTATCCTATTTTCGGCCATTCCGGACGGTCTTTAAGATAAATCGGCCAATAGGATAATTAAACTCTTTATTTTGTTGTCATGGTAAAAACGCCATCCCAGTTGTCTCCGGGCGGGTTTTCCTTATACTGTTCACAACGCTTTAAATAGCGCAAAGAAGGCGTATCATCCTTCCTGACAGCCAGGGCCTGTTTAAAATAATTCATCGCCCAGTCCCAGTTTCTTTGCAGATAGGCTTCAAAACCCTTTTCAAACAAATCGCGTGCTTTAAGGACTTCGTCTGCCGGAGGTTGATCCACCGTACCCAGCAATTCATAAACCTTTACCGGTTCGGTTTTGCCTTTTACGCGCAGTAAATCCAGAGCCCGTACAATGATCAGATCTCCGGCAATACGCACCGTTTCGGCGCCAATCATAATATTGGTGCCATACACTTTGTTAGCCGGCTCCAGGCGGGCACCCAGATTCACGGCATCGCCCATTACGGTGTAATCGAAACGGGTTTCCGAGCCCATATTGCCCACCACCATCGGGCCGCTGTTGATGCCGATGCGGGCTTTTAGTTCCGGCTTGCCCTGTTTGCGCCAGAAGCCGCGCATCTTGGCCAACTGCTTTTGCATACCCAAGGCCGTGGCGCAGGCGTTATAAGCGTGGTTGCCGTGAGAAATCGGCGCGCCAAAAACCGCCATAATGGCGTCGCCCTCGTACTTATCCAGCATACCGTCGTACTGAAAAACGATGTTGGTCATTTCCGTGAGGTACTCGTTAAGAAGCTGAACAAGCTGCTCGGGAGACAATTGTTCGGAAATGGTGGTAAAACCGGCCACATCGCTAAACAGCACCGAGCACACTTTCTTTTCGCCGCCCAGCTTAATTTTATCCGGATTGGCCAGCAATTCGTCCACTACCGACTTGGTAACAAAATGAGAAAAGGTTGTACGGATAAAACGCTTGTTCTTTTCTTCGGTTACATAGCGGAAAACATAGACAACGGCGAAGGTAAAAAACATGGTCAGCAGCGGATCGACAATTTCCACCCACAGATTATCGTTCATAAAAAGCACCGCCACCACAATAACATATCCGGCCATAGAAACAAAAACCAATATACTGCTGATCAGCGGCCGGGTATAGATGAATAAAATACCTAACAATATACCGAAAATGGCCATAATCAGAACGGTTTGCCAGGGATGAAGCTTCTGAATAAAATTTTGCTTTAACAGGGTGTACAAAATATTGGCGTGTATTTCTACGCCGGGGAAGGCCTGCATAAAGGGCACATTCCGCAGATCGAACAACCCCGGCAGACTGGTGCCCACAAATACAATTTTATTCTCAAAAAATTCCGGCGGCAAATTGCGCTCTTTGGCGTGCAAAACATCATAAAAACTGATATAGCGAAAGGTTTTGAACGGGCCTTCGTAGTTGATGAGCATATTTCCGTGCTCGTCTATGGGAATATGCCCCAACAGTTCGCCCTGGCGGTAAATATCCAGATTTTGTTCGCGGTTTATGCCGATGGAGTCCGCCCCGATAACGTCCAAAAATATTTTGAAGGCCAGCGACGGATACAGGTGATGATTGAATTCCGTGAACAGATGGATGCTCCGCACAACGCCGTCAATATCGGCATTAAAATTAACATGGCCAACGCCGCGGCTGGCATTGAGCAGCTCAATAAATTCATTTTCAAAACGCTGTTCGTGGCGGAAACGCTCCATTTCTTTGGGCGGAAGGGTATAATAAAATCGCTCGGCCTGAAAATCCGCCGGTTCCTGGTCCATTTCATACAAAAAATTATCGGAATCGGCCTGAGCAAAATAGAGGGCATTGTACACATTCCCGGCCAGGCCCACTTCACGCACAAATTCCACATCCTGCTCGGGACGCCAGCTTTCGCGATCGTAAATAATATCCAGACCCACGGCCAGAGCGCCGGCTTCCTTCAAAAATTTAACGATCTGCGTATGATAGGAACGCGGCCATTGCGAAAACTTACCCAGTTTATGGTTGCTGCGGGCGTCAATGTCCACAATAATGATATCTTCGACGGTGTTGGTAACATCGGCTATTTTTTTCTTAATGCGCCAATCGTATGTTTTGGCTTCGTACGTGTACATAATATCCGAAATCAGATAATGGGAAAGCAGCCAAACCAGAAAGGCGGCCAGCAAACCCAGCCCGGAACCTTTGACGATTTTTGACAAATGTTTTTTCACCGTTTACCCTCCGCTTTGTTTGTCCCGATTTATGCAGACCTCAATGCTATTGTTGATAAAAGCGCTTTACTTCATTGATCAGTTCTTCTATCTCGGCTTTTGTGTTATAAAAATGAGGAGAAATCCTCAACAAGCCGTTGCGCAGCGAACAAATGATGCGTTGACCGGTCAGATGATGAAAGAGTTCTTCCGTATTTTTACCGCCAAAAGAGTAGATACCGGAACGGTGGTTACGTTCCGTCGATCCCTTAAATTCCAGCCCCAATTCGCTCAGCTGGTCAATCAGGTAATCCCCCAGACTCAGCAGATGCTGTTCTATTTTTTCGGGGCCGGCCTCAAGCAGTAAACCTGCGGAAGCCGCCAGAGCGGTAATGCCCATAAAATTAGCCGTGGCGTACTCAAAACGCCGGGCGTCGGGCACTAAACTTTGCCGGTAATTAAAAAAATCCCAGGGCTGTTCCACCGCCAGCCAGCCCGTGAAGGCTGGGGTTAGCTGTTCCAGCAAATGCGGCGCGATATACATAAAACCGGCGCCCATGGTGCCCATTAACCATTTGTGGCCGCCGTTAGACAAAAAGTCAACGCCCCACTCTTCCACACGCATGGGCAAAGCGCCCGTGCCCTGAATGCCGTCCACCGAAAAAATAATGTTTCGCTCGCGGCAAAGGCGGCCGAGCTCCGGCAGATCGTTTCGAAAACCGTTGGAGAACTCGACAAAGCTGATGGAAAGCAGACGGGTGCGCGGCGTAAGCGCCTGTTCCACATCTTCCAGAAAAATTTGTCCGTCGCGATTGGCCACATACACGATTTCCACTCCGAAGCGCTCCAGATTTTTAAAGGGATAAATGTTGCTGGGGAATTCGTAGTCGGTTAAAACCACCCGGTCACCTTTTTTCCAGGGCAGGCCGTTGACCAGATGATTGAATCCCTCGGAGGTGTTGCCGATAAAAGCGATGTTGTCCGCCGCGCCGTGAATAAGTTCGGAAATAGTCCGCCGGGCTTCTTCCCGGATTTCCTTTGCTTTGGCGAACACGTCAATATCCCCAAAGCCCCGTTCATCCAGATACCATTCCAGCCGATCCGTTACCCGGGTGGACAGCGGCGAGATGGCCGCGTGGTTTAAATAGATTTTTTGCGTTGTTACCGGAAATAGTGTGCGGTATTTCGAAAACGGCATATCTGCTCCTGATCAGATCGGTTAATCCCAGCCTCGTTCATCCCAGAATGCGGCCTGATGATGGGTTATTCGCGCCGGCCACGCGGAAAAATCCACCACAATCACATCAAACCGGACGCCGCCGCTCCCGTAATCCGGATGCCCGGCCAGAAAAGCGTATGTTGTTTGAATGATTTGCTGCTGCTTCGCTTTGTTCACCCGAAACTCGGCGGCGCCCAAAGGCGGTGTGTAGAAACTTTTTACTTCGCTGACGACCAGCACATCGTTATTAATGGATACGATATCCAGCTCGCCTTTGCCGTGACGGTAGTTACGGGTAACGATTTTGTGCCCTCTTTTTTGCAGATAATCCGCCGCCAGGTCTTCGCCTTTTTGACCGAGCTGTTGTTTGGATGTTTTGGTCATCTTTCAACAGGCATATAGTTTCCGCGTTCCGTTAAATATAGATTCAAAGGGGACAGAAAAAAAGCGGCAATAATAATTTTCTTCATTTTCCTCTTTACTCACAACCGGAATATGCAATAACCTACGCGTCAAACCACGCCCAGAACCCACCCCCATCCCTTTCCTTCGCCGGCGAAGGGAGGGACGTAACGTGGTAGCCATGTGGTTTTTACAAATCGGGGTGGGTTGCCCGGCGGGATGACAACCACGCGTCATGCTGAACTCGTTTCAGCATCCCATGTCTTAAGGCAGGATTCCGGGACAAGCCCGGAATGACTTCGGGCTTTCCGGAAACCGATCTGAGATAGGGTCGGCGAGGTGTTTTCAGACCTTCCAGGTTTTTTAAACCTGGAAGATCTTTTAGCAACCGGTCTGCCGACCAGAGCCGGGTAAAACCGATGCCATCGCTCCAAGCGATGGCATCGATAAGACAAACAACAAACCCAAGACGGTACAGCCAACAATACACCGAAGGGGATGGCCGCGCTCTGCTCGCCATGACGGTGTCTTAGCAGCGTTATGGCGAGGAGCCCGACGACCTGCCTAAGACGGACAGTGTGCCGCAACAAATACCGGTAGTACCTAATGACCATATATGACGAGTATATTTTTAATATGCTCTCATGTTATTTTTATCTTCTGGTATAAAATTTGCCCTTCTAATTGGTTTAATTTTCCTTTTTCCAAAGGAAAGAAACCTTGTTTTAAGGTAAACGTTGTATTTATATGTTCTAATGTCTAAATTTTCCCAAACTTAACGAGGAGCGGAAATTTTATGAAGCGAATATCCTTATTAATCCTTTCGGCGCTTTTTTTGATGCGCTGCGCCGCTTACAAAGAATTGAAGCCGGACCCGGGAATTTCCTTTCTGGAAAAGGGATTCATTGAGATTAAAGACGGCGATGAGAATTTTGAACTGGAAAAGGATAACAAGTATTTTATGGTTTTTCCGGCCCCGGCCGAAGACGATTACTATCTGGTGCTGGAAGTGGCCGACCGCCCTTTTCTGGATACGTATTTCACAAAAGTGTTTGACGACGGCAAAGGGCCTAAAATTGAAATCCCTGATGAAAGCGCCGATCCCGATCGCGTAAGCGTTTATCCTATAGACCGAAGTGTGCAAAAATTTTACTGGGTCATCGAACAGGTGCGCCGGGATATGCCGCTGGATATGGATTACCGCTATGTTCCCCGCTGGCGTTATACCTTCGAAACCAAATATTCCGAACTGCAGGAAACGATTACACTCAATACGGTTAACCGCAGCCCCTATCGCAATATCGGCTCGGCTTTCGATCTGGAAGGGGTTGATTACACCGCGGAAATCGACCGGGTTAAAAAGAAATTTACCAATCTGACGGCCGCCCGTCAGCAAGTGGATTCTCTAAAGGCGATCCTGCCGGAGCATATCCTCAACAGCGAAGACGAGGCTTTTAAAGATTACAGCACATTAAGGGACGAACTGGAAGAAGAAATTAACTTCCAGAAGGATTACGTCAATGTGCTTACTTTGTTCAAGTACGAAACGGAGAGCCGAAATAAACCGGAACAGTTTGCCGCTCATCTCAATGATTTTGTATCGGCTCTTGAAAACCGGGATAACTTTCCCGATAACGTCAAACAAACCATCAAACAGGTCTTTGGTGAACGTCTGCCGGAGCTGACTGCCTATTTCGATAAGGTTATCCGCTCGCAAAAAACAGCGGATGCGCTTGATATCAACGTAGAGGACGCCGGGCAGCTGTATGAGCGCACCGGCAACAGCCAAAGCGAGGGTTTTCAACAGCAGGCGCAATTTGTGGAAACCTATAACGCCAAAGTTAACGCGGTAAACGAAGCCGAAGCTCAATTAAAAAAAATTAAATCTTCCATTAAAGGCAAAATGCCTTCCAATACTTTTTTCAGCGGTCTGGTTACCCAGATTAATAAATTACAATATAAATTGCCTTCGGAAATGGGCAGTTCCGCCGGCAAGTACCGTAACTTCCGTTGCGTAAGCGCTTTGAATAAAAAAATTCGCTCTCTGCGCGCCCGGGTAAAAACCCTGTCCCGTCAATATCGCGAAGCGGATTTACTGGTGCCGCAGATCAACGCGATGAAAAATCAAAAAAACTACCGCGGTGTGCGGCGTCTGCTTAAACAAAACAGCCATCTGACTTTTCTGAAAGACCTGTACAAAGGGCTGGATCAGCTCTCGCTGGATGAGCAATCCCGCAAAATTAAAATGGCGCTGACCAATGGCCAATGGCAGCAGGCGGAATCTTATCTCAAAGACCTGTATTACGACCAGGACTTTCTTTATCCGAAACAGATAACGCCTAAAAAGAAAGCTTTGGTGGCTGTCCTGCAGGATTCTTTTTTTACTAAGATTGAACGCACATCATTAATGCGGGCGCGTAAATTTGTGGATGAAAATATTGTCGCTACGGAAAACGTAGAAGAACTGTACAACAATCCCGTTTTCGAACCGGTTTATCTGCCCACATTCAGCAGCCTGGGCAAAGCCGATCTGGACCGTCGTATTAAACAGATGAACGATAAGCTCATTTATCTGCGCGAACGGGAATTTCCCGAACGGGCTATCAAACAGTTATACAGCGATTTCATACGCGATCCGAATGCCGACGGCGTTTACAAAGCACGGGCGGTTGTCGTGCACGGCAAACATTACAGCGGGACGGATCGTTCCATCCGCAACCGCGTGGCCGAATGCGATCCCTGGGCCTCCAAGTGGATCACCAAACCAAAAACCTACCGCAAGGTTTTTGCTCTGCCGACAACCGATAATAAAAGAGGCACAAACACGTATGTGTTCCGGCTGAATATCCGTATTCCGTCAGAAGCAAAATTTCCGGTTTACGATATCAACATTAAATTGCCCAAAGCGGTAGCCAAAAACGCGGCTTCCGAGCAATGGTACGAGCGCATCACTCTGAATAAAAAGCCCGTGAAGAACGAAGGCCGTTTCACCATTACCGCGCCCACGGCGGCCAATAATTACGAATGCCAGATCGGGCCGGTGCGTATGGTAAAGGACGCCGACAATGTGCTGGAAGTGCGTTTCAAACATTCGTCTTTCAAAGCCTTCGAAGTAAGCGTAATGGCGCAAAAGCCTATTATCAAAAAGCATCAGTAGAGAACAAGCGTACCGCAAGATTTATCTTGCGATGAGTACATAGTACAGAGTAATTAGTACTTAGTACAGAAGGGGAGTTGGATACAGGGAAAAGATAAAAATTAAGAATTATGAATGAAGAATAATGTCACTTGGCATGAACAAAAGCACCATTTGGCATAGAGCCAATAAATTTAAAAAGGTAGTTTTTCCTGTTCGCGGCGTTTTTGTTCCATTTTTTGTTTTTTAATTTC
>DRQG01000132.1 GCA_011369465.1 Caldithrix abyssi | reverse complement strand
GCGGGTTTATGATCAACTGGATTGCCGGGGCGGAGAATCCTTTTAAATGCCTGGTCTCGCACGACGGCGTTTACGAGCAGGTAAGCATGTACGGTGCAACAGAAGAATTGTGGTTCCCGGAATGGGAATTCAACGGTAAGCCGTGGGAAAAAGGGTCACTGTACCAAAAATGGAATCCGGCCAACCGGGCAGGCCATTTTAAAACGCCCATGCTGGTCATTCACGGTGAAAGAGATTTTCGTGTTCCTTACACTCAGGGATTGCAGCTATTCACCGCTTTGCAGCGGCAGGGGGTAAAATCGAAATTGCTCTTTTTCCCGGATGAAGACCATTTTGTGCGTAAACCGCAAAACGCCCGCTTGTGGTGGAAAACCGTGCACGAATGGCTGGCGGAATTTTTACAATAGTTTCTTTAATTATTTTAGAGAACTAAATGAAAATGATAAGATCAATAACAGTACAAATTTTCTTTTACCACGTTGATTTTGCAGGCATAACTGTTATTTGGGAAAGGACTTGTCAATCCTGTATTTTTTCATTTTACGCCACAAAGTAGCACGGTCTAAACCGAGAGCCTTTGCCGCTTTAAGTATTTTACCACCGTTTAGTATAAGTATTTGAAGCAGATAATTTTTTTCTTGCACCTCAAGGAATTCTTTTAGACTTAAGTTACCGGGTATGGAAGTATCGGCCTGGAAGTCCGTTTGCAAAGCATGGATGATTTCTTCGGGTTGGATGTGCGGTCCGCGGGCAAATATAACCGTTTTTTCAATGACATTTTCCAGCATGCGGATATTCCCCGGCCAGCTTTGCTGTAATAAAATCTTAAGGCTTTGTTCCTTAAAGTCAATTAGCCGTTTGTTGTATTTTTCCGAATATTTTTGTAAAAAATGATCGGCAAGGATAGGGATATCCTGCAATCGTTTACGCAGGGGAGGAATACGAATTTCAAATACTTTAAGTCTGTGCAAAAGGTCTTCGCGGAATTTTCCCTCTTTGGTTTTTGCCGTCAAATCCTGATTGGTCGCTGCTATAATTCTCACGTCAACCTTGCGTGCCGTCTGCTCACCTATTTTTTCAATCTCTCCGTCCTGGAGTACGCGGAGCAGCTTTGCCTGTGCGGGCAGGGGCAGTTCGCTTATTTCATCCAGAAATATGGTGCCGCCATCAGCCAGTTCAAATTTTCCCTTTTGATCTTGCATGGCCCCGGTGAAGCTACCCTTTTTATGTCCGAAAAAAGTGCTTTCTATCAGCGTTTCGGGGATAGCTGCACAATTTACTTTTATATAAGGTTTAGAGGAACGATTGCTGCGTAAATGAATAGCCCGGGCTACCAGCTCTTTGCCCGTTCCGGTTTCACCGGAGATAAGAACTTTCGCTTCGGTAGGGGCCACGGTATCAATTTGATTGAAAATCCGGCGGATAGCCGAACTCTGTCCAACCATCTGGTATTGTTCGTAGAGCTCGCTGAGCAGATGTTCCCTTTCTATCGTCCAGTTGCGGCGGTCTATGGCGTTTTGCAGAGTTATCAAAAGCCGGTCCAAATCCGCCCCCTTCTCAAGAAAATCGAACGCGCCTTTTTTTATGGATTCTACGGCGATAGATAAGGTGCTCTGGCCCGAAATCATAATAACCGGTATATGGGGATGTGCGTGTATAATTTTTTCCAAAAGAGAAATGCCATCGATACCCGGCATTTTCACATCCAATAAAATACAATCGTATTCATTGTTTTTCATCATTTCGGGTACAACAGCGGGATTGGATACAGGTTTTATATTGTAATTTTTGTATTTAAGCAGGCCAACCAAACTTTGTAAAAACTGTTCATCATCATCTATGGCTAATATATTATACATATTAATATACTCCGGTGAATAAATGTGGCGATGTTGTCAGACTTTTTTATTTGAATTTTTGTTAAAAGAAATGAATCTACTTGGCAAGGTTATTACAAATACCGTACCAGAGTTTTTTCCAGAGAAAAAATTTATACTTCCCCCATGCTGTTTAACAATCTGCTTGGCAAAAACAAGCCCCATACCGGATCCTTCTTTTTTAGTACTGAAATGGGGTTCAAATATTTTTTCATGTAATTCTTTTGGTATGCCCGGCCCGTCATCGCTAATGCGAAATTCAATATATGGTAATTCCGTGGAAAGCACTTCAGCGGATGGCCGTATTTGGACTTCGATAGTGCCTTTGCCGTTCAGGGCATCAATGGCATTCTCCACGATGATATGTAGAAGCAGTTCAATCTGACGTCTGTCCCAATAGACCTCTATAGGCAACTTCTGATCTAAATGAAAATTTAATTTTAACGCATCGGTTTGATATAGTTTAAAATGTTCGCTACAGGATAAATAGATGCTTTGTAAACTAACTTGTTCCGGTTGTATGATTTCAAGGTCGCTGATTTTGAGAAAGTTCTTACTAATATTACGAATCCGTTTCAACTCCGAATAGGCCAGCTCAAATTCTTCTTTGATATCCGGCGGCAGATTCGGTTGGGAGTCAATCAATTTTATATATAGTGTTTGCAGTTTTAGTTGTACCCCTGCTAAAGGATTTTTTATGTCGTGAACCATACGTCGTATATTGCGTTGCCAGTTTTGCTGCCTTTCGAACAGAACCTGTTGCGTACTGTCTTTTATCTCTATCAGGACGGCATTTATAAACCGAAAATAACTTTTAAAGGGAGTGACAGTAACGTTACCCACAAAACTGTTTTCTACATCTTCGAATGAATATTCTTTTTTATACTGTCGTCCTTCTTTGAAGACTTTTTCTATAATTTCGATAATCGGCTTCCGGGTGATTAAGGTTTGCTTATAATGCTGCTTTGCTTGAATGCCGGGGATTTTAAGCATATCCTGAACTTTGGAATTATAGGAGATGATTTTACCGTTATGATTCAGCAAAATAATGGCATTATCAGAACCCTTTAAGGAGAACAATAGATAGGAAGCATAAATACGAATTTGATTGATACCCACATGAAACAAATAGAAAAGACCGTACAAAAAGGTACTTAAAACAAGGAAAACGAGGGGAATATATGGATAAAAAGGGTTACTTTGAAATCTGAACATATATCCGAGATCGTTGGTATTAATATGGATGTAAGGCCGCTTGTTTATACCGGGATAAAAATAGCAGAATGATTTTACATATTTATTATTCCAGGGATAAAAAGCCAGAGTGTTCATATCATTCGATTTAATGTATATTCCATCTTTGCGATGGCCTAAATATTCAAATTGTCCGTCCTCGTTCAGGTCTTTAATATCAAAAAGACTGATTACTTTTCCATCGCTAAAAATATTCTGTTTTTTAAAATTGAACAGGCTGTCGATGGTTAATAGTGTTCCGCTATTTCCGGTGGGAATCAGCTTGATACCATCAGCAAGCAGAGCGCTTTGAATGGCTATATGGGGTACAGAGTCAAAAGACTTTTTTACAACGACTTGACCGTTTTTATCAATTACCGAAATAACCATGGCCGGTTGAGTAAAGGCGATGGTCAGGATCATGTTTTGACCATGGTAGCGAAAAGGCATAGCTTTGCAAGTTGTAAAGCGACCCCCCAATTCTACAGGTTTAAACAGTAAATTAAGATTATTATCAAAGGCCATAAGCCAGGATTTTTGATCGGTATAATTTTCGGTGCTGCGGATATTATCTGTTGCAGCATGGCTGGTAACGAACTCATCGATACCATCTTCGTTAATATCGCAGGTAAAAATCTGGGCAGTTCCGGCATTGTACAAAAATTGTCGTATTATTTTCCAATTTTTGATATCAAGGGCAAAAATCCCGCGTGGCGATTGTGAATGTCCCGAATGCAGGGTAAAAATCATTTCGACAGTACCATCCGCATTGATATCGGAGAAAACGGCATCAATAATATCAACATCCCAGGTTATATGAGGATTGGACTCCGGCCCGTGGAACAGAAGACGTTCCTTATAAAGGTATCGGTTTTCCTTGATATCAATAACGGAAAGATACAGGCAGGTGTCATTTTTGGAAAAAACAAATACTTCCATACTGCCGTCGCCGGTAATATCCTGAAAAAAGATTTCATGGAAGTCTATGAAGTTCTTGAAGTTGTACTGGTCAATTATTTTAGCCCGGTTGAGAGAAAATTGGTTGTAAATTTTAATGTTGTAGCTCTTTTGCGTTCGATTGCTGAAAAATATCAGCCGTTCGCTTAAACCGTCATTGTTCAGATCCTTATAAAAATCGATCCTGCCGTTTAAGACATTAACAGCTTTTGATACTTCAACTAAGTGGAAAGGATACATGGTCATCCACAGCCAAACAGTAATTGCCAGAGATGCAACGAGAGACAGGCCGGCCAGCGTCAGATATATTTTTTTTAACGGCTTCTGCATAAGCGTCTTTCTGCATGACAAAATAATAATAAAACATAAGATAAATTATGGATTTCATATTTGCAAGATATGACGTTGCAGAGAGGCAACTATAATGGGGATAATATGTTGCAATCCGATACAATAAATGTTCTTTAAAAATATAATTTCTTAGCGGATATGTAGAACGCAATAAAGATTTTTTTATTTTTTTATTGACAAAGGGGAAAATATTTACCATATTGCAAACGTGTGCGGAAACGTGTGTGAGATCTTTTACGGAAACACCTAAAATAATGGATATTAAACACCGACCAACAATCAAAGATATTGCTCAGAAACTGAATATTCACCATAGCACTGTATCCAGAGCATTGCGTAACCATCCCGATGTGAAAGAGGAAACCAAAAAGCTCATACTGGAAACCGCCGAGGAGATGAATTACCAACCCGATATATTCGCCCGCAATTTAAAACAAAATACCACAAACATCATTGGAGTGATCGTTCCCGAGATTAAACATCACTTTTTCTCTGCCGTCATCAGCGGTATAGAAGACGTGGCCTACAGCAAGGGCTACGTCATAATGGTTTGCCAATCCAACGAACAGTACGACCGTGAGGTTTTGAACGCCAGAGCTTTGTTGTCCAATAAAGTTGCCGGGCTTTTGGTTTCCATATCGCAGACCACACATAATTGTGATCATTTCAAAATATACAAAGATCGGGGCATCCCTCTGGTCTTTTTTGACCGGGTCTGCCGCGAATTTGATGCGGCTTTGGTGGTCGTTGATGATTATCGGGGGGCCTATGAAGCCGTTACACACTTGATTAAAAGCGGGCGTAAACACATTTATCATATCGGTGGGACGGAACAACTGGAAATTTCCCGTAAACGGTATGAGGGGTATGTAGCCGCTCTCGAGGACAATGGGCTGTCGGTTAAGAATCAAAAAGTGGTTTGGAAGGGGTTGCAGGAAGAAGATGGCGTTGCCGGTATGCGGGAACTGTTGGCCGATAACAACAATCTGCCGGATGCAGTTTTTGCTGTCAACGATCCGGTTGCCCTTGGCGCTTATGAAGTTTTGAGATCTCAGGGTATGAAGATACCGGATGATGTGAGCGTTGTCGGGTTCTCGAACAATCCGATATCTCAGTTTGTTAATCCTGCGCTGACCACAGTGGAACAGCCTTCATTCGAGATGGGAAAAACGGCAGCCGAATTATTAATAAAACAAATTTTAAAGGAAGACGGTCAACATGAGATTGTATTGCCGACTAAGTTGATAATTCGATCGTCGTCCTGATTTTTTTGCCAAAGATGCACACGTGTGTATTCGATGTAATATTAATAACCGTTTTATGTCTTAATTAACCAAAGGAGGTACGATGCAATTGTCAAGAATGGTACACTTTGTTCTGACGGTGGCGCTGTTAACATTTTTATCCATGAATGTTTTCGCGCAGAACATCGACGACCTAACCAAACCGTACACGGTAGATGAGAATACCGTGGTCCTGCTTCATCTGGACGATAATCTCACTAATGAGTCCGATTCCGCCCGCGACGGTACCGGGTATGGAAATCTGATGTATCTGGACAATGCCGATTTGGGTACGGGCGGCGAGTTCGGCAAGTATTTGTATTTGGATAATGATGCCCGCTCGGATTCGTCTTTCATTGAAATTCCCGATACCAGCACCCTGGACTTGGAAACGACCTGGACAATCGAAGGGTGGATTAATATTTTCTCCGTAGGCGTTTCCAATGAAGATTGGCATACCTATCCTAAATTAGCCGTCAAGGGGCACAATTACTGGGTCGGTCCCATGGGGGACGAGGGACGTCGCTTTTTTCAGACCGGATATGAAAAGGTTGCCAATGGTTGGGCAGATGTCTGGACAGAGCAGCAGAGTTTTCAATTGAATACCTGGTATCATCTGGCTTCTATCCGCGATGATGAAAATGATCTTTTTATCGTTGCGGTTCATGATGTGGACGGCAATCTGGTGGCTTTTAATCACATTGTTCAGGCCGACGACCCGAATGAAAGACCGCGTTTGAATGATGATCCTCTGACGATTGGTTTTTCTTATGAGTGGCCGGATGGTTCCATAAACGGACTGGTGGATGAGTTTCGTATCAGCAATGTGGTACGTCAGTTTCCGATGCCGCCAATCATCAAGCGTGTTTTGAATGGGGTTGTTGCTCATCTGGCGCCTAATGAAGATTTGGAAGTGCAGGCGGAAGTTGTTTCACCTTCCGGCAGCATTACCGATGTAAATCTGTATTATTCTACCGGAGCGGATTTCACAGAACTGCCGATGACCTTGCAAGAAGGTTCCGTATATTCGGCTACAATTCCCGGGCAGCCCGAAGGTACGGAAGTAAGATACTATATTACGGCTGCAAACAGTTTTGGCTTTATGGCTAATTCGCAAAACTCAACTATGAGCGATACAGGCGCTTTTTACGGTGCAACTTACGGCATGGACAACTCTTTAGTCCTGCACATGGATTTTGAGCAAAGTTTATACGACTCTTCCAGCTTGCACCATACGGTAGTGGACTCCTATGGCACGGTGATTTATTCCGACGTCGCCAAATTCGGAGATTACTCTCTGCAATGCGACACCAGTTATATATTAAAAATCGAAAAGCCGGCTTCCTACTTATCCTGGGAGGATGCGACCATCGATTTATGGCTTAATCCGGATACGATATTCCCCAATGAGGTGATCATGGCTAAGTGGCAGGAATGGCCGAAGGACAGGAATGACTGGCGTTTCGGTTATCGTTTATGGTGGAATTTCTGGGACGGCCGTTTAACATTCGAATTCTTTACAAATGAAAAAGACTGGGCACAGGCTTTTATTGATTCCACCATGCAAGCCGGTAACTGGTACCATGTGATTGTTAAATATTCCACTCAAAACGGCCAGGCCATTATGGAACTTTACGATGCGGATGATAATCTGATTCAGGAATCGGCGGTTTCTTTCCCCGGCGGTTTAAAACTACGAGCCGGCGAATGGACTCTGGGCGGCGACCGTTACGATTTTATGCAGCCGTGGCACTACATGGGTAAACTGGATAATTTAAAGATTTACAATTATGCCGCCAATCTGCCTCCTGCCGTGCGCCGCTTTGACGAACCGGCAACAAAACAAGTCCTGCCCAATGAGGCCACAACGATTACAGCGGATATCGAATACGCTTCGTCGGCAACTCTGTATTACACTTTAAACAATGTCGATTTTACAGAGGTTGAAATGAACTATGACGGGACGATGGGTTTTTCTGCCGAAGTTCCAGGTCAGAGCAAAGGCAGCGTGGTATCCTACTATATTATGGCCAGGAATGATGCCGGTAAACAGGTGCGTTTACCCGGCAGTGGTATGAATACCATTGCCTATAGTGAAGAAAAAGCGCTTACCTTCTCCCTCGACTTTGAAGAAGGCTCGGGCGTACCGGCAGATAAATCTGACTACGGCAGCGAAGTTACGGTAATCGGTAATCCGACTTATGTTTCGGATGCGGCAAGCGGCAGCTATGCTTTGCAATATAATGACACCAGTTACATACAGGTACTACCTCCGGCGCCTTTCCTCGTTAATGATGAAGTTACGGTGGAAGTGAGTTTCAAACCCTTGGGCCAGTTACCGGCAGACGGAACCGATTTGATTGCCAAATATCCTGACCCGGCAAATACCTGGCGCTTCGGTTACCGCATTTCCTTTGTAGCTGACGGTAAGCTGCGCAGTGAAATTCATCTTGTAGCGGATGATCCCCTTGAGGCCGATTGGGAATGGAAAGACCTGTGGCTGGAAAATGATGTTCGCATCGAAGTGGATAAATGGTATCACTATGTACTGGACGTCGGTTCCGATTCAGCCTATGTTCGTCTCTACGACGCCGATATGAACTTACTGGATAAAGCCAGTATGGCCATACCCGGCCAGCATATTAAACAGGTTGGCGGCGTATTCACTTTGGGTCGTTCCTGGTGGGATCCGGCTCCCGTTTTTAACGGTTTGTTTGACGATATCAACATTTACAATTACTCCAAAATTGAATCGGAAACAGCGATTGACGACGAACCGCAAAATGGTGTACCGGTGCGTTACGGACTGGATCAAAATTTTCCGAATCCCTTCAACCCATCGACCCAAATACGTTTTTCCATACCGGTAGCCAATAAAGTTGAACTTGTTGTCTATAACATTCTTGGACAAAAAGTAAAAACGCTTATTTCGGAAAATATGAATGCCGGTTATCATTCTGTTACATGGAAAGGTGACAACGAACAGGGCGTGCAATTGCCCAGCGGTATCTATTTTTACAGACTCAAAGCCGGTGATTTTAGCGAAGTGAAAAAAATGATGTATATCCGTTAATTTGTTCAATCGAAAGAGGCAGGCATATCCTGCCTCTTTTTAAATTAAATGAAAAGAATGGTTGCAATGAGGATTTTTTTCGCGGCAGTAATTCTAATTTTGGCCTTTTGGTCATGTAAACCGGTAACTTCACCTCCGGCGGAAAATAAACCGCCGCATACAACCTTATCGAACGTGCCGGTGCCCAATGATACTCTCTTCCCTTTGGTGCAAATTACCTGGGATGGCGGTGACGACGACGGTTACATCGTAGGATGTGAGTACAGCTATACAACCTATCATTTACAAAAGGGCGATTCGGTCTATTTTGATTGGGCACGTACGGAAGAAGAAGTGTTTGAGGTTATCTTCGAATCCAGTGATGTGATGAACAAACAGGTGCTGCGCGTGCGGGCAATTGATGATAAAGGGGCTGTGGATCCCACGCCGGCCACGCTAACCATCTATACGCCGCAAACCATTTTGCCGGTGTCCACTTTGCTCTTCCCCAACGATAATGACGACTTTTTTTATCTGGATGAACCAACCGATTGGTGGGAAGGCGTGCCGTTATTGTTTACGGCCTATGATAAAGACGGCCTGGTCGTTGAATACGCCTATTCCATCGATGGCAGCGATTGGATATGGACCAAAGATACTTCGTTAACCCTGACACCGGATATGTTTGCTCAGCCGCTGGAAGGAAAGCACACCATCCGGGTAACGGCCAAAGATAACACGAATTTATTCGATCCCCAGGGTGATGAAATTACCATTGAATTTGTAAAACCGACGTTTGAAAAAAACTTATTAATTATTGATGAAACGGATGAACGATCTTTCCCGGGTTCGGTGAATGCGACCGATTCCGATGTGGATTCGTTCTATACTCAACTATTTAATCCGGATAGCAGCTGGGACCTGCTGAAAAACGGGTTTCCTTCCAAACGCATTCTTGGCCGGTACAAACTGATTTTATGGCACGCGGACAGTCCCACTTCAGGTGGGCCGCATCTGCTGCCGCAGTATCAGGCGCAAATGACCGATTATCTGAATGTGGGCGGCAATCTAATTGCCACCGGCTGGCAGCTTATTTCTTCCTTTGCCTATGGCAGCAGCCTGCCCAATACCGTCTTTGAGCCGGGTTCGTTTGTGCATGATTATTTGCATATTAACAAAGCCGATGAATCTCCGTATATTCCGGGAGATTTCCTCGGAGCTGCCGGTAAAAACGGTTTTAGCACGGTTAATATCAATCCCGATATGATTCCCTATTTCCCCTACCAGGGTAAGTTAAATCTGGTGAATACCATTAAAGAACGCGGTGGTTTTACGGAGGGTATTTACGCCTATTTTGGCGCTGCCAATGAAAATTTTATCGGCGAAGATTGCGGCATCCGTTATATCGGAACCGATTTTAATGTGATTGTTATCGGCTTTCCCATGTTTTTCCTGATGCGCGATGACGCTGCCGTAATGGCGTCGGAGCTCCTGGAAGGGATTCAATATTAAAGATTAAAGGTTTGCCCATGCGTAAGTATGTTTTGTCTATGCTCGTTGTGCTGTTGGTACTGAAATTTTCCCCGGCACAAAAGCTTACAACCGACTATGTGATTACCGACGCCTGTCAGATAAGACAGTTGATTACCAATCAGGGCCTGCTGTGGTTCGGCGGATATTCCATCCCCATCAGTATCAATGCCGAGTTTCCGCCGGCCAGTTATGAGGAACATATCGGTGAAGCGGGTATCTGGGTGGGGGCCATCACGCCGCAAAACGATACCCTGGTTTCCGTCACTTCGAGCTGGAATCCACATATCAGTCAGGGTAATGCCTTTGAATTCTGGCCGCCGAGTGATGAACCATGGGATACCATCTGGGTGGTTCAGCGGGGTGAAATTGTTGATATCCCGTACCTGCCGGGTTATAAAGGCCTGGGCGATAAAGACTATGTATTCCGTTATAACGACTATAATCCCGTTAGCCTTAAGGTGCGCAATCATAAACCGCTGTACGTGGATGTGATCGAAATTGCGCATACCTGGAGCGCTCCGGACATATTAGCCCAAGTAATTGTCTATGAATATTTTGTCATTCCCACCAAATTCGAGTTACGGGATACCTATATTACGCAGTGGGTTGACCCTAACGTCGGGCTGCGCTCCACGGACTTCTTTTCGATGCTGGCCGACGATTACTCGGTTTATTATCCCTCCCATAAAATGGGTTTGGGCATTGATGCGCCCGGCGGGCCAGACGGCGATACCTACAGTCCGGTCGGGTTCAAAATATTTCCACCGGATGATGTACCGGCCAGCACCATAAACTGGACATTCATCTGGAACGGAAGCACCCATCCGCCCGGTTTGACCCCCAGTCGGGATGCTGATAAATACAGCCAACTGATGAAATCACGTATTATTATGGATAACCAGCAAACCGCTACAGGTAGTCATTTTGTGATTTCCTTCGGAACTTTCGATTTGGCTGTCGGCGATACCTTACATTTTTTTACGGCTGAAGTGATGGGGGATGGTTTGGAAGGCACATTGTCGAACTCACACAGTCTGGAATTGCTTAAAGAAAGAGATTTTCAGGTTCCGGCGCCGCCGCCGCAACCACCTCTGGTGGTAACCACCGATAATCATAAAGTGCTTTTATCATGGGAGCCGACAGAAGAATCCAATCCCGAAGATTACTACGATCCCAACCGTGCCGACGGAGACGACAAGCCTTTTGCAGGATATCGGGTTTATAAGAGCGCCAATTCCATTGACGGCCCCTGGAAGCTGCTGGCGGAATATGATATTATCGGTGACGGGAATGACAATGATTTGGGGCTTCAACACCAGTATGTGGATTCCGGTTTGGTGAATAACGTCGAATATTTTTATACGGTAACGGCTTTTAGTAAACCGGACAAAGTGCTGAACTGGCCGTCACTGGAAACCTCCAAACGACTGAATGCCCGTACCGTGGTACCCGGAACGGCGCCGCCCGCAACCGTGGGGCAGGTAGCGGTAGTGCCCAACCCCTATCGGGGTGACATCAAATACCGTGATTACCGTCCGGCCTGGGAAAAACCCGAAGGGACGCGGCAGTTTTGGATGGAACAGGACAGGCGTATTCAATTTATACATCTGCCCGCTGTGTGTGAAATAAAGATATACACTCTGGCGGGGGTACTAGTAAACACCATTTATCATGATGAAACGGGCACAGGAAAAGGGTATCATGACTGGAATCTGACCTCCTCGGTCGGGCAGGCCGTGGCCAGCGGTATTTATTTATTCACGGTGGAAGACAAAATCAACCACCGGGTACAAACAGGCAAGTTTGTAATTATTAAATAGTGGAAAACGATATGAAAAATACGTTGCTGTTAGTCTGTATTTTCTTTCTTCCGATTTTATTATTTGCACAGGACAGCACCTATACGAATCCGGTGGGTAATTTTATCCCGGATGGCGATACCGCAGATCCGTATGTGTTGCGTTACAATGGTAAATACTATTTATATGCCACGTCTGCCCAAACACACACCTATGGATACAAGGTTTGGGAATCCGATGATTTGGTAAACTGGGTACCGCGCGGCGATTGTTTTCGTAATGACTGGGATGGAAACAGTTGGGGAACGGCCAATTTTTGGGCGCCGGAGGTCGTTTACTATCAGGGACAGTTTTATATGGTTTACAGCGCCCGTACGGCGGAAGGTAAATTACAAATTGCTCTGGCCAAATCTTCCAGCCCGTTAGGGCCCTTTATCAATGATGCCGCTCCCTTACTCGGCGACGAGCTGGAAGCTATCGACGGACATTTCTTCTTTGATGATGACGGTTCGATATATTTGTACTATTCTATCGAAGTAAATTACAACATTGTGAACGGCCATCATACGGCAGAAATTTATGCCCAGAAGATGTCTCACTATATGAGGCCGACCGGCGACCCTGTTCTGGTGGCAACGCCGGAGCAGGAGTGGGAACTAAAAACGGGTGATTGGCGCTGGAACGAGGGGCCGACTGTTTTCAAGGATAAAGGCACCTATTATTTAATGTATTCGGCCAATGTTTTTAACAGCCCCGATTATGGTATCGGTTATGCGACGGCTTCGTCGCCAACAGGCCCGTTTACCAAATATTCGGGCAATCCCATTCTTTCCTCAAATCTTGATATCGGCGTCAGCGGGCCGGGGCACAATTCGGTTACCTGGTCGCCGGACGGAACGGAACGGTTTATTGTGTATCACGCCCATATCAATCCGGACGATCCCAACGGAGGGCGTACCATCTACATTGATCGCATGCGTATCACATATACCGGCCTGGTCATCGATGGCCCGACCCGGACGCCTCAGCCCATGCCCAGCGACAAACAAACTTCCATAGATACCCGGCGCGGCGGCATCCTACGCGATTTCAAAATTAACAGCGTTTATCCCAATCCGTTTAACGGCATGGTGGTAATTGATTATCAGGCTTCCGTAACAGAGCAGGCGATGCTGGCTATATATGACAGCAGTGGGAGGCAGGTGCGTGTTTTATACAATGGACGAGTTCCAAATGGTCGAACAAGAACCCGCTGGTTTGGCAAAAATAATCGGGGGCATTACGTCGCTTCCGGGGTCTATATCTGCGCGCTTTTTGCCCGGGGGCGGTTGACAGATACGAAAAAAATTCTATTCATAAAATAAGCAGGTATTTAGAAAATGGTCAAAAGGTTCTTACTTCTATTTGTGATTTCTCTGGCCTTAAGCTGCAGCACGGGGGTGGAACGTTCCAAAGACCCGGGAATCGTTAAGGTGGTCATTCAGTCCGACCCTTCGGATACAACCATCGTCATTCTGGGGCAAACCTACACCGTGGATACCAGCAGCGTATTCAATATCCAGGTGGCACAGGGCAAGGTTTACATCGACAGCTTTTACAGTGATCTGTTGCCCGAGCTGGATGACTTCATTGATAACGGTCATAATTACAACGTACTGGAACAGGAAAACGGCACCTATAAGAAGATAAAACTTTTCGAAACGTATGCGCCGGTGGACAATTTCACAAAACTGCAATTTGCTCTTAATGCCACCGTACTCAAAATCGGGGAATTCCAAATACCTGTTCAACTGCCGGAAGATGAAAGTCTGCTCGTGGATTTTGAGCAAAGCTTTTCCGTTAAGGAAAATATGACAACTGAGATACTGCTGCAAATTGAACCGCTGCGCTCTATTGTAAGGTACAAGGACAGTTATCTGTTCCTTAGGAAAATAACCGTCAAAAATATCACCTATTATTAGAGCTGAATGATGATGAAAAGAATATTACTACTTGTGTTATTTGTAAACGGTTTTCTATTTGCCGGGAATACGGGGAAGATAGCCGGCTATGTTTTGGATAAAAATACGGGCGAGCCGTTGGTGGGAGCTAATGTATTCATAAAAAACACATCATTGGGAGCATCCACCGACATAGAGGGCGCCTATTATATCCTGCAGGTTCCGCCGGGAACGTATGAATTGGTGGCGGAATATGTCGGTTACCGCAAAATAACCATTCGCAATGTACAGGTGCACAGCGATTTGACGGTTCAAATTAATATAGAAATGGAAAGCGAAGCCATGCAGGCCGATGAAATCGTGATTGTAGCCGAGCGGCCCCTTATACAGCACGATGTAACTTCCACGCGCACCTCAACAACGCGGGAAGAAATGCGGTCGGCGCCAGGGGTGGATAATGCCCTGGATATGTTCCGGATGCAGGCCGGCGCCATCACCAACATTGCGCCTCAAAATATTCAGCTAAACAGCGGCGTAAAATTACAGGTACGGGATGAAAGTATAAAAGATGTACACATCCGCGGCGGACGCGGCGGTGAAATTCTGTATATGGTGGATGGTGTACCGGTTACCCACCCGCTATATGGAGGGCGCAGCGTGCTGGATTTGAACGTTAATGATGTGGATGAAGTAGAACTGCTTACCGGTGGCTTTAATGCCGAATACGGACAGGCGCAGTCCGGTGTTATCAATATAACGACACGTTCCGGAAAAGATTATTACGAAGGGGGTATCGAATACAAAACCGATGCCTGGCATCCCTTCGGACCTTCGTATAACACCGATTATCTCACTTTTTTTATCGGCGGCCCGGAAATTATAAACAAGTACCTTCTTTCCAATATCGGGCTTAAACTGCCGGGACAGTTGAGTTTCTTTTTATCCGGAAACGGCACGATTACCGATACGGAATACAATAATTTCCGCAGGCGGGACCGGATATCCGTTATGGGATTTACTTTTAACGAAAGACAGAATAACACCGGTAATTTGAATGCCAAGCTGGATTGGTTTCTGTCCCCGCAAATTAAGTTTGCCTTAAGCTACCATGGTTCGTGGAATACCTGGTCGCGTTTTGACTGGCTTTGGAAAAATCATCCGGATAATACCGTGGATTATTCCAGGTCCAACAACCATATCGCCTTCAAATTCAACCATACGTTGTCCAAATCCACTTTTTATAATGTTTATTTGGGTTATCTGGATGTCTCTTATAAATCATCCCTGTTTGGCAAACGACCGGGCGACTTTTGGACGTTTTATTCCGACAGCCTGGATTCGGTGGGCTACTCTTATGACGAATGGGAACGCCTGTATCCCGGTCAGAAACCGGATGCTGCCGAGCCTGTACCCGGTCCACAGCCGGATGAAGTGACGGGCTTTTTTACGGATGAGGGATTTGAGACGTACTGGCGTGACGATTTCACCCGAACCTTTTCCTTCCGTGGGGACATAACTTCCCAGATTACGAGGTCGCATTTATTGAAGGCCGGCATGGAATTGCAATTCCACGATTTGCAGTATGTGGATATTCAGGACGGCGGGCAGGTATTTTCCGGCTATGGCAAGTGGAAATATGAAGATGGAGAAGCCGCTCCCCCGCCGCCCGGCCCGTTCAAAGAATTCGGACAAAACCGCTGGGTATTCTATACCAAACCGGTGATCGGCGGTTTCTTTGTTCAGGATAAATTTGAACACGAAAGTCTGATTATTAACGCCGGAATCCGGCTGGACTTCCTGCGCCAGGGAGATGAAATCTTTGATCCCGACTACCGGGAAATGTGGGAAAAGCGCACCGGTCAGAAAGCAGACTGGAATCGGTATAATGTGAAAATAAGTCCTCGTTTCGGCGTTTCCTATCCCATAAGCGAACGTTCGGTGATGTTTTTTTCTTACGGCCATTTTACGCAGTTGCCCGAGCTGCAGTTTATGTACCGTGACCCCTACTCCTATAACCTCATCGGCAATCCGCATCTGGATTATGAGCAAAGTGTGTTGTACGAATTCGGTTTTACCAATCAGTTTGCGGATGACTGGGCGATAGATGTAAAAAGCTATACCAAAGATATTTCCAAACAGGTGG
>DRQG01000131.1 GCA_011369465.1 Caldithrix abyssi | reverse complement strand
CAGATCGTATTCCGTTCTCGGATCAAACCTATGGCCGGAATAAAAGACGCCGGGGGATTTTTCCACGAACGTTTGCAGATTCATATCGGGATAGGCCTGCAGCAGCAGACGGATGAATTTCGATTCGTACCCCGGCGCGGAAGCAAACAGGGCGATGCGCAAACGGTTTTTCAATACCTTTTGCACGAAATGAACGCGGTTATTGATCGTGTTTATTTCCCCGGATAAAGTATCCACTTGCGCCGTAAAGCGGATCATACCGGGTTTTTCGGGTGTGTAGGTAAAGATCAGATTTTGCAGGGCGCCGTCCGCTCCCATATTCACCTGGCGGCGGCCGATACGTTTGCCGCCCATATACAGCGTTACCACCGATTCGCGAGCGCTTTTTAGACCGGTCGCGCGTACACGCACTTCCACTTTTTGTTCCTGGGATGCGTACACCGCCGGCCGCCGGATTACATCGGCGATAAAAATATCTCTGCCGCCCTGCCCCCGGCCGATCCCGACGGTAAAGACCCGTGCGCTTTCCAGCGTGAATGCATCCAGGCCAAATTCCGTATCCGTGTTCAAACCGTCACTAAGAATAATCGCTTTGGGAAATTTGTTTTTGCGGATATGTTGCAGCAAGGCGCCAAAAGAAGTGCCCCTCGACGACGGGACGACGCTATCCGGACGAACCGCCTGTACGGACTGATTGAATGTGAACCAGTGCAACTGTACATCATCCGGGGTTTGCCGCGGCAAATTTTGTATAATCCGTTCCGTCCGTTCCCAGCGTGTGGAATCCAGCCGGTTTTGTGACATCGAAGCGGAATTATCCACATACACGGCAATCCGAGCCGTCTGTTTTTTAACGGAAAAGATCGTCAGTACCGGTGCGAACAAAAGCAACAGAACCGCGAACACAACCAATGCCCGCAAAGCAATGAGCGCTATGGTAACCGCCGTGCCTTCCGTGGAAAAGCGGTAGCGATACTGCCACCAGGCGGCCAGACCTGCAACGAGGGCCAGACCCAAAACCACTAAAAAAGGGATATTTAAGCGGAAGAATTGGGGCAATGTATCACTCATAGAAACCATTCGATCCGAGTTTAAGCGATGGAAAGGCGTTAAGCGTCATAGGCGAGCGGCGCCCCCTGCGCAAATATTCCATTCCGGCGCGGGCAATCATCGCCGCGTTGTCGGTGCAGTAGGCCAGTTCGGGTTGATAAAATTCCAGCCCCCGCTTGGCGCATTCATCGGCCAGCCGTTTGCGCAGCAGCGAATTGGCTGCTACGCCGCCGGCTACAGCAATGCGTTTTACGGCGAAGGTTTCCACCGCCCGCACGGTTTTTTCCAGCAAAGCGTCCACCACCGCTTTCTGGTAAGAAGCGCAAATGTCGGTCAGATGGGTTTCCCTGGTTTTTTCATCAATGCCGTTCAGATAAGTGAGCAGCGCCGTTTTTAAACCGCTGTAGCTAAAATCGAAGGGCGCGTTTTTCAGTTTGGCGATGGGAAAGCGGGTGAACATCGGATCACCCTGCGCCGCCAGCTTATCGATAACCGGGCCGCCGGGATAGCCCAACCCCAGCATTTTCGCCCCTTTGTCGAAAGCTTCGCCTACGGCGTCGTCGCGGGTTTGACCGATAATTTCGTAGGACAGATGATCCTTCATCAGCACCAGCTGAGTATGACCGCCGGAGACCACCAGAAAGAGGATGGGGAAACGCACCTCTTTTTGAGTAAGCAGATTTCCATAGATGTGCCCCTCGATGTGGTTAACGCCGATAAAGGGTTTTTGCACGGCGGCGGAAAGACCCTTTACGAAATTAAGACCAACCAGAAGGGCGCCCACCAAACCGGGGCCAAAGGTTACAGCCAAACCATCTACCTGATCGGCTGCCAAACCGGCTTCAGTAAGCGCCTTTTGCACAATAGGCACTATGGCCCGGATATGCGCTCTTGAGGCCAGTTCCGGCACCACCCCGCCAAATTGGGCGTGCACTTCCTGAGAAGAAATAACATTGGACAATACGCGATTATCATCGATCACGGCGGCGGAGGTTTCGTCGCAGGATGTCTCAACACCGAGAACAATCATTTTTTTGTTTCCTTCTTTTTAAGCTGTAAGCGAAAGAGAGAAGGACTCATTTCCACTACGCTGATGCCGGGAGGCGTTTCCACCTGCATCGGGTACTGTACCCGTCCCTGTTGATAATCGCGGGCATAATTAAATAAAACGGTGATCTCATCCGCTTTCAACGCGGAAACCAAACTCTCCCCGCCCTTCACCCGCAAAGACACGGCCGGCGGAATGGCCGAAGCAATTAAGTTATCCGGAATGCCAACCATTTGGATGGGGATGTTATACACCGATCGTTCCACAAGCTGTTCGATGACAAATGTCACTTCGATGGTTTCGGGATCCAGGCGGGTGATCCCCGGTTTGGGTTCAACCAGCTTTATTTTTTCGGTAAAGGGATATTTAACGTCTTTGCGGTTATACGATTCGTTGGAAATATACTCCACCTGTTCCACAATCGATTGCGGGCCGCTGAGCAAAACCGAATCGCGTTCCGGTTTCACATCCATTAAAATATAACCGGCGCTGGGGATTACCTCGCTGATGAGTTTGATGGGTTTGTATTCCTCGCTGTATTTATCGATTTCCAGCTTTAATTTTTTGGGCTCGATGATATCCACAACGGTAATATTCATTTCGCGGGGGATGTTAAAACTGTTTTTATAATCCATCAGATCGATGGTCAAGGAATGATCCGCCTCGGGCAGTTCCAGTTTAAAAGCCGTGTTGAAGAAATTCAGCCCGATCAGGGCCCGGCCTTTGCCGCGTACTTCCAACACCACTTTCTCGGGCACGGGATTGAGCAGCACCCGGTTTTTGGCCAGCCGGACGATTTTTAACGGCACCTCAATACGGGTGTTGTAAACCTTGTCCGTTGTTACCACGACCCACAGCAAAACAGCCAGCACAAAAGATGTGAGCAGAGGTTTATAATTTTTAACAAAAAAATCCAATATGGCTTTCATACTATTTTGTTTCCAGATCCACTTCAATATGATCTTTTTGCGGATCAAAATCCAGTATTTTTTGCGCCGATCCGCAGCATACGGCGATTTCCAGAAAATCCTGGCTGTTCCACAAGGCCAGCAATGCCCCGTTTTCCACCTGGCTATAATATTGGCTTACCGAAGTCAGTTTGCGGCCCTTGACCCGGATTTCACGGATTCTTTTTCCTTTTAATCGTTCCAGCACGGAACGTTCCAGCGTACTGATGATATTACCGAAGCGATCCACAGTGACGCAATCCAGTTCATAGGTTCCTTCCTTTTGTTTGCGGATACCGCTGGTCGTTTGGGTGTGATTGTCGATCTTTTTGCCGATCTCCTGCGGATGGGTACCGTTGGCCAGCAAAGCCGCCGCCGGCCCGAAGACATCCCGCGCATGAAAAGTGGCTGATTTTGCGCCGCCGGGCAGTTTTTCCACATCGATGGCGTACAGGGTGTAGGCTTTCCGCGAGAGCAGATATTGGAAAATGCCGTTATCCGGACCGACAAAATAATAGTGCGCCGTACGCACGATGACCGGTTTACGCGCCCCACCCACCCCGGGATCAACAACCAACAAATGGATAGTTTCGGACGGGTATTGCCGGTAGTAGTTGAGCAGAGTAAAAGCCGCTGAGTGAATCGCAAACGGTTCAATATCGTGTGTAATATCAATGATTTCCGTTTGGGGAGCAATTGTTTTGATTACGCCTTTAACGCTTCCTGCGTACCCGTCCTGCGTGCCAAAATCGCTTAGAAATGTAATGATTGGTTTTCGCTTCATGCTGCTTGCCTGATTTATATTTTCAAAAAAAGCGGCGCTCCGCCCGGGTTTTTCAGACATAAACCTTTTGACATTCCGGACAAAAGTGCGTGCCCCGGCCGGCCATTTTTTCCTTTTTTATGATTGCAGCGCAGCGTTTGCAGGGCAAGCCCTGCCGGCTGTACACGGTAAAATAATTCTGAAAATTACCCTTTTTACCCTGCGGATTTCTGTAATCGGAAATGGTGCTGCCCATATTATCCAAAGCTTCTTTGAGTACCTGCCGTATTTCGGACAGTAATGCCCGGGCCGTCTTTTTGTCTATGGCGTTGGTAACCGAAGCCGGATGTACGCCTGCCCGGAACAAACTTTCATCCGTATAAATATTTCCCAGCCCGGAAATAAAGCGCTGCGCCAGCAAAAAGGCCTTGACGTTCATCCTGCGGCTCTGTAATTGTTCAAAAAAATAGGTAAAATCCACCCGCGCATCAAGGGCGTCCGGCCCCACGTTCTTTAAAACGCTTTCCGGCTTATCCGTAAACCATATCCGGCCGAATTTGCGAACGTCGCGGAACAGCAGACGGCTGTCGTCACTGAAATAGAAGATGACCCGAATATGATCCCCCGGTTCATCTGCTGCGCCGTCAGATACAAACAACAATTGGCCGGTCATTCTCAGGTGGACAATCAAGACCGCTTTATCCAGATGAATCAGCAAATATTTCCCGCGACGCCCCACCGAAAGGATGCTTTGCCCCTCTATTTCCTTCCGACTTAAAGGGATGTAGGTTTTGGGCCACAAAACCTGTAGTTTGATGATGCGTTTATTGAGAAGCTGCGCCCTTAACTCGCGGGCAACGGTTTCCACTTCCGGCAATTCGGGCATTTTTACCTAAAATATATTGAGATTTTACTTGCGAATCAGAACCGAAGTTAAAAATAATCGCTGAATATTCCAAACCCGGAAATAATTTAAATGAGGCTCGGCATCACCTGATTCAACGATTTAATTTTCCTTCGCTGTCCGGCCGACGGGTTTTATCCAACACGGCCAGTATGTGCCGAAATAACGGTTGTTCCTTTTGCGTGGAAACTTGTTCTTTGATGAGGTTGTAAAAAGATGGAATAATATCCGTTTGCGGTTTGAGATGATAGTTGAACACGGGCGTTTGAATACTACTGAACGAGCCGGTTTCCCGATCCAGAAGTCCGGTCTTCAGGCCGTGTTCCTCATCCCACTCAATAAGATATTCTTTTAACCAGAATTGGAACCGAGCAACCTGCCCGGATGAATCTATCCAGACAAATAAGTCGGACTCTTGTTCCGCATCCCGAAACCATCGTTTTTCCGGTTCTCCGGGAGTCCGATTATTTTTAAGGAATTGAGCGTCTATTTCGTTAAACAAAACCCGCTCCGTGTTTACTTATTCCAGATGCAATTCCTCATCCAGTTGTTTGATCAGTTCCGGCTTGTCGCTGCGCTGCCGGTAAATATCAAACATTTGCCGGGCTTTTTCGGGCAGATTGAGCCGAAGATAGCTCTTTCCCAAATAAAAATAGATCAAAACGTCATCACAATCGCCCTGCAAGGCCAGTTCCAATTGACGGCGGGCGTCTTTATAGTTCCGCAGCGTAAAATAGTACCAGCCCCTCAAAAAATAAACTTCACATTCTTTTAACACGGAGAGGCCGGAGGCTGTTAACGTATCGTACGCGCGGTTGTTTTGCCCGCTGAGGAATAATGATTTAACAAGAATGATAAGATCTTCGGCAGGTAGTTGCATTGACCGCAGACACTTTTGCAGGTTTTCCGCCACTTCCTTATACTCCCCCCTGCGATAGGCAATACGTCCCTTCATTCGAAAATATTCGGGATCGGGCGGCTTGTTTTCTTTATTCAAACGGATACGGTAGCTTTGTACGGCATTATCGGCAAATCCCAGTTTATCCAGCTGTAAATAGTATTCAGCCACTTTTAACCACAAAATATTTTTTTCCGGAGCCTGAGCCAGCACCTTTTTCATAAGATGGGCGGCCTGTAAAAAACGCCCCTGTCCGGCATGCAGATAGGCCATTTGTTCGAGAACAACCGGATTATAGGAACGAAACTCCAATACTTTAGAATAGGCCTGCAAAGCCTCTTCCGGCTTATTCATACGGGATAAAATCTGTCCTTTTAACTGATAAAATGTGGAAATATCCGGATTGATGTGTATGGCCCGTTCAATCTCATCCAGGGCGGAGGGAAGTTGGTCGGCTGTTAAATAATTGAGCGCCTGCGAATAATGCCGGTAAGCTGATTGTCCGGTTGAAATCGGGGCGGTCTGTTTAACCTGAGAACAAGCCATCGTCAATAGAACGGAAAGGAATATCACAATGTGGGATCGTGTACCCCCTTTGATCAGCGAAATATGCGCCTGTTCGTTTTTTTTCATTTTTACTGGCAGAATCTATTCCATTTCCGGGATTTGCGTTGCATAAAATAAAAAGTATCCCGGTTATTTTTCTTTGAGGTTAAACTGACCTTTGAGCCAGGATAAAGCGACGTCACATCTCTGTTTGTCCTCCAGTGGATTGCTGCGTCCCATAAACTTGGTCAACGACAGAGCAATTTCTTCGATATAATCCATGTCACCTTCTTCGGCCCAGCGGCGTAAACTGCGTTTGAGAACATCTGCACCGTCGGAGCATAAAATTTTCCCGGCAAGATTGGCGGAAACGTTCTTCATCAAAGGATCGGAAGATTTACGATAGCGGTTAATGTAGGGCAGAACCAGTTCCGCTTCTGACCTGCCAATATATTGAAGGGCATAAAGGGTAAACTGTCGCAGATTTTCGTCATGGTCATCCAATAGAATATCGAAGGCTTCGTCCCAGCCGTCTTTTGGCCCGTATCGCCCGATCATTTCCGCCAGAATACTTTTATCCTGTATGGATTTATGACGTGCGGAATAGAACAATTCATCCAGGGCTTGCGGGATGCGGTGATACATGGCGGAATCCACATCTTCCGGGGAATTCACTCTCAACGCTTTACATATATGTATCAACAGCGTCGTGGCAGATTTCACTTTGCCGCGTGACGGTTTGGTTGCCAAATAATAATCATATAAATCCTGTAAACTGCGCATCTATACTCCGTTCGTCTCAGTATCCGCTTTAAAACTTATATCCTATGGTTCGTAAAAAGGCTTTTCTTTTCCGAATATCTTCTTCTGTCTCTATCCCTTTGGTTCGTATGCCGTCCACAACGCCCAATATGGCCCGTCCCTGTTCTGTTTCGGCCATAACGACCTGCGTCGGATTGGCTGTGGCGCAAAAAATACGCACCACCTCGGGCACATTTTTTATGGTATTTAACACATTGATGGCGAAGGCATTTCCCAGAAAGACGATAAAACTGTGACCCGCGCTCAGATTAAAGGCGTTTTTCTTGGCCAATTCAATCAATTCGTCGTCTGTTCCGCTGTAACGCACCAGGGCGTCCTGCGAGGCTTCGCAAAAAGCCAGCCCGAATTTGATATCCGGATTGATGTTGACAATAGCCTCGTGCACATCTTCCACCGTTTTGATAAAATGTGAATGTCCCAGGATAAAATTCAGTTCATTGGGGTTTTCTATTTCAACGATCTTTAGTTCCATTTTTGCCCCTCGCTTTTTATACAGACCAATGTATTGTTTATCAATAATATAGCCAAACTTGGCATACGAAACAAACGAAGAGAGAAAACAAAATTACCCTTTACTCTTCATTCTCTAAACCCTGAACAGTTCAGGTGCTGCCTTACAATCGGTTTCCTTTTATGCGGGCGTCGCCTTGCCGGATGGTGTAGCCTTTATTATCCAAAAATTCCAGCAGGGGGATTACATATTTGCGGGTACTGTCCACAAAACTTTTGATGGCGGCGATTTCAATCCGTTCGTTTTTGGAAAAATGACGCCGCAGGAATTCAAACAGGTCATTTATCACCTGCCTGTGTAAATAATATTTTCCGCCAATGGATTGCAGCACTTCCTGCCGGGCTAAATCCAGCGCAATCGTTTTAATGTCTTTGACGTCTTTTTCAAGCTGTGCGGCCACGGTATCCAAATCAGGCGGGGAAAAACGGTTTTGCAGATAAATTTGTTCCACCTCATTTTGCAATCGGGCGCGTTCCCCGGCCGCGGCCATATCCCGGTGGGAATAGTATTCATTTTCTTTAAAAAGAAGCCCTTTGTTTACCCCGTAGGCAAGGGCACGCTGCAGAAAAGGTTCGCTGACGCGGTAGGGTTTTAAAATATTGAACAATTCTCCGAAGTTTAGCCCGCGTTTGGCTTTCTGTCGGTTGAGCTCCTGTTCCATTTTTTGACGGATGATGCCCACCGCTTCTTCCAGTTTTTTGGCGTCAATAAAGTGCAAAGCGTCCTGATATTCAAAGCGGTGCACTGTTTTTTGCCGAACCATTTTCGTTAACAAAGACTGAATACGATCTTCGCTCTGGAAGAGTTTCCGGCAAATATCGCCCGTCGTAACGGAACGGTAACCGAAATGATCGAACAACAGCCGGAGTGTATCATTTAGCGAATCCCCTTCCAGTATGCGGCAGTATTCTGCCCAATCGGTTTCATTCTTTTTTAATCTTGGCGGATTAATTTCCAGAACCCGGCCTCCGGCAATGGTGGTTACCGGAGAAAAGGAGCGGATCAGAATAGGGTCTCCCGGCGCGGCCACGGCTTCCTCATCGAACCGTACACGGATATGGTACGTTTGGTTGGGATTCATCGCGGAGTCTTCTTCGTACCAGGTCATTTTGGCCAGATATTCCGCCGTTCCCAGATGCACATGCGCCGATTGATGCCGTTTAATGCGATAGGGCAGTTGGGCCGTTGTGTGAATGACCGCCAGAAGTTCCCGGCAGGTATCCATTGAACCGGGCGGAACCAAAACCGAGCCCCGTTCCGGTTTACTTTTTTCGCCCCCGCTCAGATTTATGGCCGCCCTCTGTCCTGCGGAAGCTTCGGCAACGCTTTTTTGATGTACTTGCACGCCGCGTACTTTGCATTCGTCCCCGGCCGGTAAAATTTGTAACGTGTCTCCCACCGCCACCCGCGACGAAAGTACCGTGCCGGTTACGATACGACCAAAGCCCCTGGACAAAAAGCTGCGATCGACAGGCATGCGAAAGGGTCGGTCATTTTCCGGCCGTTCGGTTCGGGCAATGGCCGATTTTAACTCCGCTTCCAGCCGATCGATACCCTGCTTGCTGACGGCGGAAACAGGAATAATCGGAACATTCATAAATCCGTTATCTTCCATTAAGGTACGGATATCTTCTTCCACAAGACTCAACCATTCTTCATCCACCAGATCGATTTTATTCAAAGCCACAATTCCCGATCGGACGCCGAAAAATTTTAGAATATCCAGATGTTCGCGGGTTTGCGGCATCACGCCGTCATCGGCAGCGATGACCAGCAGAAATAAATCCACCGTACTCACCCCGGCCACCATATTGCGGACAAACTTCTCGTGACCCGGAACATCGATAATGGTTACATTATCCAGCCAGTAGGCAAACCCGATATCAATGGTGATACCCCGTTCCCGTTCTTCCTTTAAGCGGTCGGTTTCGATGCCGGTAAGAGCGCGGATCAACGCGGTTTTGCCGTGGTCGATATGACCGGCCATGCCGATAATGGTGTGTTTATTCATACAACGATATCCGTACCCCGAAAGAAATAATTGATTTCATAAAGTGCTGATTGCGGTGAATCGGAACCGTGTACCACATTGCGCTCGATATTCAGCCCCATATCGCCCCGTATGGTGCCCCGCGGTGCCTCGTCCGGATTTGTCGGCCCCATAAGTTCCCGCCAGCGATTGATTACGTCCGGCGCCGTTAACACCATCAACAGGCAGGGTCCGGAGGTCATATAGTCGATCAGAGAAGAAAAGAACGGCTTGGATCGGTGCACGTAGTAAAATCCTTCGGCTCGGCGCCGGTCTAACCTGGTTAGCCGCATGGCCGCCAGCCGGATGCCGTCCTCTTCGATCCGTTTGATGATTTCTCCCACCAGGCCGTTGGCCACTCCATCGGGTTTGATAATCGCAAAGGTTTGTTCCATATTGTTATTCTTTCAATGTGCAATACAGGTTGTTTTGTTTTTAAGCAACAATAATAAAAATTACAATTTAAGTCTATTTTATGTCAAATGCATTATTCGTTCTAAATTTGCCTGGATAACTGCCCGAATTTTAAACAGCGCAAAGTTCTTTGCTCCCTTTCACTTATTTATGTCAGCGATGGTAAAGTAGTTCTCAAACTGTTCGACTATTCAAATAGAAATCGATATTCCCAAAACCGATCATTTTACCAAGGATGACCCGAATGCAGCAACCGGAGCAAGTTATCAGAGATATCCCATCGGATATCAGCCAGATGAGCCGTTTCGATTTAATCTATTTACTGGAGAAGATGCAGCAGCAACAACAAGAACTGGAGCGGCAAAACCAACATCTGAAAAACGCATTAGTTAAAATCGACAAAGATCTCTCGGCGGCGCGCGACGCCCAGATGAGTTTGCTGCCCAAGGAATTGCGGGGCGTTCAACCAATCACATTTAGAGCGCGTTTTTTCCCTTCCCAATATGTATCCGGAGATATTTATAATATATTTCGCTTAGATGAGAACAATATCGGCCTGTACCATATCGATATATCCGGGCACGGTGTACCCGCCGCTCTGTTTAGCGTGAGTCTTTCGCAAATTCTAAATACCAATGTGTCGCAAAAAAATCTGCTTAAAATACCGGTACAGGAGCCGCCCTATTATAAAATAAATCCGCCGGATCAGGTGATTGCCGCCCTCAACGAAGACCATTATCTGGATAAACTGGGCATCTATTTTACCATGTTGTATATGATCATCGACATAAAGAACAATCGTATCCGATATACCCGCGCCGGTCATAATCCGCCCATTATCGTTCGGCAAAACGGCCATATAGAAATCCCCAAAAGCGGCGGCTTGCCGGTGGGACTCGATTTTCCGCGTGAAGATACGGTTGTGGAACTGGATATGGAAAAAGGCGACCGCGTGTATCTCTATTCCGACGGTATCAACGAAGCGGTGAATGAATCCGATGAGCAATATTCTACCGCACGGATCGTAAATATCGTCGATAAGAACCGGGCGCTCCCATTGGATGATGTGCTCGACCGCCTCATAAGCGACGTCAAATCCTTCACCGGACGCGAATCCATTGAAGATGATATTTCACTCATCGGTCTTTCATTCAACGGATAATTCTTTACTGCTTAGCGCGCAGTTGTTCAATCTCGTCACGTAATATGGCGGCCCGCTCAAACTCCAGATTGGCCGCTGCGGCCTTCATCTCCGCTGTTAACCGCTCAATCAGCTCTTCCCGATCCATTCCGGCGTCGTATTCCGGCGCCGGTTCGGCTGCCACAGGCAGCGATTTGCGCACATCCGCTACCGAGGTGGTTTGTAAAATTTCTTCGGCGGTTTTATATACGGTTTGGGGCGTAATGCCTTTTTCACGGTTGTATTGCATCTGTTTGGCACGGCGGCGGTTGCACTCATCCATGGTACGACGCATAGACTCGGTCGTTCGGTCGGCGTAAAAGATTACCTTGCCGCCCACGTTACGCGCAGCCCGGCCGGCGGTCTGCATCAAAGATACATAAGAACGCAGAAATCCTTCCTTGTCGGCATCCAGAATGGCCACCAGAGACACCTCGGGCAAGTCCAATCCCTCTCTGAGCAGATTGATGCCAACCAGCGCATCAAATTCCGCCAGACGCAAATCGCGCAAAATTCCCACGCGATCCAGAGCGTCTATCTCCGAGTGCAGGTACCGCACTTTGATACCGGCGGCTTGCAGATATTCGGTCAGATCTTCGGCCATACGTTTGGTCAGTGTGGTTACAAGAGTGCGCTCTTTTTTGGCCGCCCGTTCTTTTATTTCGTGTATCAAGTCGTCTATCTGGGTGGCAACGGGACGGATTTCTATTTCCGGATCGATCAAACCCGTGGGCCGGATGACCTGTTCCACAATAACGCCCCCGCTTTTTTCCAGTTCGTATTCGGCCGGCGTTGCCGAAACAAAAATAACCTGATGCAAATGTTCTTCGAACTCGTGGAATTTTAGCGGACGGTTATCCAGTGCGCTGGGCAGGCGGAAGCCATACTGTACCAGCGTTTCCTTGCGTGAACGATCGCCGTTATACATCGCCCGAATCTGAGGGATAGTCTGATGCGACTCGTCAATGATAACCAGAAAATCTTCCGGGAAGAAATCGAGCAGCGTATAAGCCGGCTGCCCGGGCGCGCGGCCGGAAATGTGGCGGGAATAGTTTTCGATTCCGGAACAGTATCCGATTTCGTCCATCATTTCCAGGTCAAAATTGGTGCGCATTTCCAGCCTCTGCGCCTCCAGAAGCTTTCCCTGAGCGCGTAATTTTTTTAACTGTTCTTCCAGCTCCCGGCGAATGGCTGTTTTAGCGCGATCCATTTTTTCGCTGGTGGTTACAAACAGTTTGGCGGGGAAAATGGTAATCTCGTCCGGCGCCGATCCCGTTTTGCCTGTTAACGGATCCAACGTTTTGATCGCTTCCAGTTCGTCTCCAAAGAATTCCAGCCGATAGGCCCGGTCATCATAAGCCGGATAAATATCCACGATATCCCCGCGCACCCGGAATGTACCATGCTGAAAATCAAAATCATTCCGGGTATATTGAATATCCACCAGTTTGAGCAGTAATTCCCTGCGATTGTATTCCATCCCTTTTCTGATTTCCACCAGCATCTGCCGGTAATCATCCGGCGAACCGATGCCGTAAATACAGCTTACGCTGGCCACTACCACCACATCACGGCGGGTCAGTACCGAGCTGGTAGCCCGCAAACGCAAACGATCAATTTCCTCGTTGATGGAGGCGTCCTTTTCGATATAGGTGTCCGTAGTGGGTAAATAGGCCTCCGGCTGGTAGTAATCATAATAGCTGATAAAATATTCCACCGCATTTTCGGGGAAAAACGAGCGGAACTCGCCGTATAATTGAGCCGCCAGCGTTTTATTATGTGAAATTATCAGCGTGGGTTTATTGACCCGCTCAATCACATTGGCCATGGTGTAGGTTTTCCCGCTGCCCGTTACCCCAAGAAGAGTCTGGAAACGGTTTCCCTGTTCGATACCGCGCACCAATTCATCAATAGCCTGAGGTTGATCGCCGCGTGGACTATATTTAGATATGAGTTTGAAACGATTCATCTAATATTCCTTATTAAACCAGTCTGCTTCCATTGGAAATATCTGCAATGCTTTTTCTATTCTGTAATCTTACTATGTTTTGAATATATTAGTTCAAGATACTATCCGCAATTTAAGTTAATGAAATCTGAATTTATGTCGATTTTCATACTCTAATCCGTAATACAAATCGGGAACATAATTCATATCCGGGCGGTTGGCAGAACTTTTTAATACTACGGTCGGTTAAATAAGTCAATTTGGTTTACACATTGTTTGGCCTGAATTTATCAAAAATACGGTCTTTCTGGTGTAAGGGACTCTGATACATGATCCGTTTAAATTCCGTTAAGGATAAACTTATTGCAGTGATTCTGCTTGTATCCGTGTCTGTTCTTATAATCGGGTTTGGCATTATAACATACAATGATATCCGTATTTTCAAACGGGAAATGAGCGATAATGTAGAACTGATGACCCGGGTTATCGGAGATAATATTGTAAGCGAACTCACATTAAAAAATAAAAATTCCGTGGAACAAATCCTCTCCCGGTTGCAGTCCATCCCCTATATCCAATATGCAGCGGTTTATGATGAGTCCGGAAATCTTTTTGCCAAGTACACCCGCTTTAACATGCAACTGGAGAATGATTTGGAGCTTAAAGACGGCATGCAGATCATTCGGAATAGCAATCTGTACCTTTATCATTCCGTACGTTTACTGAATGAGGTTAAGGGTGGTTTGCTTATTTGTGCATCAATGGACAATCTCAATATCAAGATCAGAAACTATATAATAACTCAGTTTCTTATTTTCTTAGTACTTATATTCATTACACTGCTGTTAGCCAATCGTTTGCAAAACCTGATTACCGAACCCATTTTGTCCTTATCCAATACGGCTAAAACAATCACCGAAAACGAAGATTTCAGTGTTCGGGTCCACGCTGACAGCGATGATGAAATAGGCGAGCTGTTCAAAAGTTTTAATGCTATGCTGGAGCATCTGGAAAAACGCGAGGCTGAACGTAACAAGGCCTTAAAGGCCTTAATTGAAAGCGAAGACCGCTACCGCCAATTAGTGGAAACCTCGCCCAATGCTATTGTAGCCCATAGAGAGGGCGTTATTTTATACGCCAACCAGGCCACAAATCGGTTAATTGGTTTATCAGATGAGGAAACTCTTACAGGCAAGAACGTATTTGATTTTGTTCATCCCGATTATCATGTTTTGCTTAAAAGCCGACTATCGGACATTGTCGCTAAAGGACAGATCGCTCCTCTTACGGAAGCTAAGTTTTTGTGTTTAGACGGAAAAGTCCGAACCGGTGAAATTACAAGCGTTCCGATGCAGTTTAATAATGAGCAAATGGTATTAACCGTGGTACAGGATGTTACGGAGCGTCTTAAAGCTCAGGACGCTTTATTGCATAGCGAGATGCGGTTAAGACAGATTATTGAGCAATCAAACGACGCCATCTACGTTGTGCAGGACAACCGCCTTGTAATGGTTAATCCAAGTTTTATAAAGATATTTGAATATTCGGAAAAAGAACTTTATTCAGAGAATTTTGATATTTTGCGGCTGGTGGCGCCCGAAAGTTTGGATTTTATTCGACAGCGAAGAGAAAAAAACCAACGAGGTGAATTTGTTCCGGCCCAGTATGAATTTAAAGGCCTGTCCAAAAGCGGACAAACGTACGAGTTGGAGGTTAATCTATCTAAAATTATATGGGATGGAATGCCGGCCATACTGGGTATCTTGCGTGATGTAACCGAAAAGAAAACTTTGGAGGAACAACTGCGTCATTCTCAAAAAATGGAAGCAGTAGGTACGCTGGCAGGCGGTGTTGCCCACGATTTTAACAATTTGCTTACCGTGATAAGCGGACAGGCGGAACTATTCCTGATAAAAAGCAGGACGGATGACCCCTTGCGCCGGCATGTGGAAGAGATTCAAAAGGCAGGCCACCGTGCTCAAAACCTAACGCGTCAGTTACTGGCTTTTAGTCGTAAACAGATCATCGATCTTAAAGTACTGAACATCAATGCAGTTATTAAGGAAATGAACAAAATGCTGCAACGTCTTATCGGGGAAAATATAGAATTATTGCTATCCCTTAACGACGACGTTGCACCGATCAAGGCAGATCCCGGGCAGTTGGAACAAATAATAATGAACCTTATTGTTAACGCCCGCGATGCCATTCTTATGCAAGATGATCCGCAAAAACCAAAACGGATTCTCGTTAGCACTTCCAATGTTTATCTGGATGAAACATATACCAGATTGCATTCCGAAAGTCGGAAAGGCGCCCATATTCTTCTTTCGGTAAGTGATACGGGAATAGGAATGGACGACGAAATCAGAAAAAAAATATTCGAACCGTTTTTTACCACCAAAGAGGTGGATAAAGGCACAGGATTAGGACTTTCCACAACCTATGGCATTGTAAAACAAAACGATGGTTCGATCGATGTTTACAGTGAACCGGGGGAAGGAACGACCTTCAAAATATATTGGCCTGCCGTTACAAAAAAGGATAAAGAACCGGATAAAAAACCGGAAGAAAACGAGATAACAGGTGGAAAGGAAACCATCTTATTTGTCGAAGACGATCAGGGTGTACGTGAATTTACCGGAAACGCTCTGAAATCGTTAGGCTATACGGTATTGGAAGCTGCCGATGCCCGGGAGGCCATGAAAATGATCAATGACGAAAACATTCGCTTTGATCTTTTGATAACCGATCTGGTTATGCCGGAAATCAGCGGGAAGGAATTGGCTGATATATTAGTCCAAAAGTGGGATGATTTAAAAATCCTTTTTACCTCCGGCTACACGGAGGATACCATTGTTCATAACGGTGTTTTAGATGACGGGATTAATTTTTTGCACAAACCGTTCTCTATCAGAGAGCTTTCTCATAAAATTCGTTCCATTCTGGAAACCGAAACATCATAACGGTATGTTTTCATCATTGAGATTTAACATTTTTTAATACTCGGTTCATCTTCTTTCCATTGCGGAGGGTTCTTCGCTTCGCTACGACAGTTTTCAGTTTTCAGTTATCAGTTATTAGTTTTGGCTATCGGCTGTCGGCTATCAGCTACTTGCCCTGAGCGATGTCGAAGGATCAGCCATCGGCTTTTAGCTTTTGGCTATAGGCTGTAAGCTGTTGGCTACTTGCCCTGAGCGTAGTGGAAGGGAACATATTTGGCTTCGACAAGCTCAGCCACCGAACCCTGAGCCTGTCGAAGGGTGAGCTTGTCGAAGGGAACACATCTATCGGCTTCGACGGGCTCAGCCTCCGAATCCTGAGCTCTGCCTGTCCCGACTCGTGGGGGTCGAAGGTGCCTGCTTTCTGAGCGCAAGATAAATCTTGCGATACTTTGTTTCTTATACCAATAAAAAAACCCCTATTAAAAGGGGTTTAGTTTGATTTTAAGAGTGTGTTTTGTTTTCACTTACTCTTGCGGAGCCTGTGTTGTGTCTGCAGTTGCAGCCGCTGTGTCCTGAGTTACCTGTTCTTCTACCTGAGGCGCTTGCTGCTGTTCTTCGGTTTTTTTCTGGCCACAAGCCACAACAGAAATGGATAGTATGAACGCAGCAATAATTAAAAGTACCTTCTTCATCCCTACCTCCCATATATAAGTATATTGGACTGTAAGCGTTTAATATATTATCGAACTATAATATTGTCAATGTATTAAATAAAAAGTTTGCTGATAATACCCTTTTTCGTAAGTTTATATTCAAAAACAGAGGTTCAAATGAGAGACTTAAAGTATAAGATCAAACAGATCATTTTTGATGCGGACGATACATTGTGGGAAAACAATATCTATTACGTACAGGCCAGTAATGATTTTTTCGATTTAATCGAAGAAGGCGGATTCCCCCGCGAAGATATTATCAAAGCCTTTGATGATCTCGAACTGAAAGTGGTACGGGAACGCGGCTATGGCAGCCATAATTTTGTATACATACTGGAAGAATTATTTCGGCAATTCACCAAACGCAGCAAAAATCCGCTTGATAGGCAACGATTGGAAGAAATTATCCGTCGTTTTAAGGCGCATCCGGTAAATAAACCAAATTTATTCGAACAAGTTATCGAAACGCTCAAATATCTGAATCATCATTATCACCTGTTTATTTTAACCAAAGGTGAATACAACGAGCAGGAGGGAAAGATCATCCGCGCAGGGGTGGCCGATTTGGTGGAAAAGTATTTTATTTTACCCGAGAAGAATGACCGGGCTTATTTAAAACTGATTGAAGAAAACGGCTGGAAACCTGAAGAAACCTGCATGGTGGGTAACAGCCCAAAATCCGACATCAACCCGGCGTTGAGGGCGGGAATGTATGCTATTTACATTCCTTATACCGACACCTGGAAACTGGATGACGAACCGATCGAAGACGAAAACGGTAAGCTATTGGTGGTGGAACGGTTTAGTGATTTAAAAAATATTTTTTAATATTTTCAGTAAATACTGGAAGTTTATACAGCATATCTTTTACGGCTTACGGCAAATAAATACCGCTCTTGTCGGTGCCGGCAATCCTTCTACGGTGAGGTGCGGATTTTTTTCGTCTAAGAAGTCCGGCAACGACTCATAAGGCATCCAGGCGGTGGAACGCTGTTCCTGAATGGTGGTTTTACTTACATCAATCAGCCGGATTTGGGTGAAACCGCAACGCGCCAGCCAGGATTCCAGAGTAAGCGGCGTAGGAATAAACCAGACATTGCGCATTTTGGCATAGCGGCCTTCCGGAACCAGCACTTCTCCTTTCTCACCTTCTATTACAAGCGTTTCCAGCACAAACTCTCCGTTTTCCCTTAGCATTGCCTTCACATCAAGAAGATGATCCAGCGGTGAGCGCCGATGGTAAAGCAAACCTAATGAAAAAATAGTATCAAAGAGCGGGCGGTTTTTGGATAAAGCTTCCACACCTACCGGTAAAAAATAGAGCGGATAATTACGGACATACTTTTGTACGGCCAAAAACTGCACGGTGCTTAACAGGTACGGTTCCACTCCGATAACTGTTTTCGCTTCGGCGCCAACCATCCGCCAGGCGTGGTATCCGCTTCCACAGCCGATATCCAGCACCGTCCGACCCTTGAGCGGCAGGATATGATTGACAAAACGGCGCCATTTAAAATCGGAGTGCCATTCCGTATCGATATGGATGCCAAACAGATTATACGGCCCCTTGCGCCATGGTTGCAGCTTTTTTAACAACTGCTCCAATCGGGTAATTTCCGCCGCCGGGGCATCATTGGGAGTCCCGATTTGTATGCAGTCGCTTTGCAGATTGATTACGGAGGGCGTTATAAGGGGTAATTGTTCCAGGATTGATCTCCAGCGGGGCCAGTCACCATGATTTAGAGCCTTTGTGATTGCCCCATCCAGGGGCAGCAGCCATTCCTGCAAGTCGGTATCGTTAATTTGATTCAGGACTGTTTTCAGATTAAACATGTTCTGTACTGGGGTTTCGCTTTACTTTATGGCCACTACCGAGCGGAAATTAAAAGCCTGAAACCAGGAATAGCAGCGTTTAAAGCCCGCCTGCTGCAGTCGCTGGCAATGGGTTTCCAGCGTATCCGGAATAAGAACTTTTTCCAGAGCGGTGCGTTTCTGGCTTATTTCCAGTTCACTGTAACCGTGCAGTTTCTTGAAATCATAATACATCCTGGTCTGGAAATCTTGTTCATCGGGTTTTATAAACGCCGTTTTTTCGGAAAGCAAAAGGATACCTCCGGGTAACAAACCGTCATAGATGCGTTTTAATATGGTCAGACGATGTTCGGGTAAAATGAACTGTAAGGTGAAGTTGAGTACGACAAGTGAGGCGTTCCTGATTTTAATGTCCTGTATATCCGCACAAATGAGATGGATAGGGACCCGTGAATCGGATTGTTTTAAAAATGTTCCGGAACGTCGGATCATCGCCGGGGAATTATCTACGGCAAAAATTCGGCATCCTTCATGACGGATGTTTTCCCGGATAGATTTGCTAACCGCACCCAATGAAGACCCTAAATCGTAGCAGTTGGTACCGGCCTGCACGTAATTAGCGGCAAACAATCCCACAATATCCAGCGTTAAATCATAACCCGGTATCGAGCGACGCAGCATATCCTCAAATACGGAAGCCACATTTTCATCAAACTGAAAATCGGTGATTTTTTCCTTGTATTCAGCAAATATGTTATCTTTGTTCATACTACCGCAATCAAAATAATCTTAAACCAACCCGCTTATTCATAAACCACTTCCGCATCGATGACATCGCCTTCAATTTTACTTTCGTCCAAAAGATGAACTTTTACCGTTACGTATTTGTCTTTTACAATGATATCGCCTTTTACAAGCGAGCTGTCCCGCAAATAAATATCGATGCGTCGTTTTCCCTGATTGCTGTCGGTTTCTCTGATTACGATATTTCCTCCAACCACCGTACCTTTACTGAGATCGATATCACCGTTTATGGTTTCCACGTTTTCATCCACTACGCTTCCGGTTAAATCAATATTGCCGTTTATAGTGCTCACCTCTCCGGCAACTTTGCTTCCATTTCCTATTGTAATTGCCCCATTCACTGTTGTAACATCATCCCGGACAATTGAATTTTTTCCTACATTAATAGTGCCGTTAACTGTGGTTAAACCATCCACCGTGCTGTTGTCGCCTACCTCAATGACGCCGTTTACGGCTCTGCAGTCGCCTTTTACCGTACTGCCGTTTCCGATAAAAATACTTCCGTTTATCGTATTAATATCTCCTTTCTGAGTTTTTCCGTCTTTAACATAGACCGATTCGTTAATACTGGCTGTGCAGGCAGCCAAAGCTGCCAATAAAAATAAAATAGATACATGTTTCATTGTATGCCTCCGGATTTGTCCCTTTTTTAATCTAAAAACGGAAAGAATACCAAATTGTTGCAATGCTTTTAAAAATTACAAACATTCATTAAGAACAGCAAAAGAAATATAAATGAGTGAAACATACGTCCGGGAATAAAATATCTATCTCGGAAAGAGCAAAAAATTAGAGGCGATGGACAAACAAACGGGGATTTTTGTCTTTTTCTTTTTGATACGTTTTCAGATCAAAATAGAATACGGTACCACTGTTCAACTTACTCTCTACCTTTATAATACTGTTATGCGCTTCGACTATCTTTTTGGCGATCGCCAATCCCAGACCGCTGCCTTCCACCGAATTACGGGTACGACTTTTTTCCACCCTGTAAAACCGATCAAAAACATAGGGTAAATCTTTTTCCGGTATCCCCTTTCCCGTATCGCTTATGCTAATGCGTACACAATCCGCATTTATACGCTCCAGTCTAACCGTCACTTTACCTCCGCTTTCGGTATATCTAAGAGCGTTATCAATCAAATTGGACAGGACACGCTCAATCATCCCTATATCCGCATAAACAAAGGGCAGGTTTACCGGTAATTTGGTAACCAGATGGATATTCAGGCCTTCGGCAATGGGCTGAAATTTCAGAACGACATCCTGTGTTAAATCGGCGATGGAAAACGGTTCCCGGTTTGGCTTGCTCTCTTTGGCGTCAAATTTTGATAAGTCGAATAGTTCTTGTACCAGCTGACTTAAATTAGTTACATTTTTAAGTATGGTTTCCAGAAATTTTTTCCGTTCGTCTTTTGACAACCGATCATCCTTCATTAAAACGGTTTCTATATAGCCCTGGATGGAAGACAACGGGCTGCGCAAATCATGGGATATATTAGCGATTAGCTCTCGTCGTAATATGGCGTTTCTTTCCATATCACGGATATTTTTTTGAATGGTGTCGGCCATGCGATTGAAGGCTGCGGCCAGTTCGGACACCTCGTCATCCGAAGTGACCGGTAAACGTTGACTATAATCGCCTTGCTCAAAGGCCCGTACGGTATGCGTAACCTGGCGCAATCTTTTGGTTACGAAAAAGAAAAAGATCATACCTACAACCGCGCCAAACACAAGAATAGTAGACAGTGCAATGGCGCTGGTTTTTAAAATATAACTGCCACGGATGCCTTCCGCCGCCAGTTCATACCGCGCGCTTGCTAAAATCACATACAGATATCCCTGTTCATTTTTCCCAATGGTAATCGGCGCCGCCGAAAAAACTTTGCGCCTGGTTTTATCCAAAGGATCATCTCCGAAAATCGGCAAAGAACCGTAGGAAGATTCCTTGACAAAATCCCGAATCGGTTCGATGTTGATCATTTTACGTTTTATTTTTTCGGGTTTCTCGAAATAGGCGATCAAATGACCATGCTTATCAACGAGATAAATATCCACTTTGGGATTCATTACCATTAGTTCTTTTATGGTAGAATTTATGGCATTATAATTCAGACTATCTTTCAGCATGGGTTCAAAACGGTGGGCCAAATCTCTGGCCAAAGAATAATTCAGCTTCTGGCTGGCTTCACAAACATAATTCACCGAAGATTTAACCGAAATGAATACTTCCGTAGCACCCAAAATAAAAATAAGCAATAGAAAAATTAGAGAAATCTTGCCAAATAATGTCCGGAAAAACTGTTTCAATCTTTAATATCCTCTTCTTCGGCAAATTTGTAACCAACCCCCCATACCGTTTTAATATAAGTCGGATTGGATGGATCGTTTTCTATTTTGGCCCGCAGACGGTTGATATGCGAATTGACGGTGTGATCATATCCGCTGAATTGATATCCCCAGACAATATTGAGCAGGTTCTCGCGTGTATAGGCCTTACCCGGATGTGAAGCAAAAAGGGCTAATAAGTCGAATTCTTTCGCGGTCAATTCGATCGTTTTACCCTTTAAGGTTACTTTCCTTTTTTCCATATCTATTTTAAGATCGGCAAATTCCAGGGTAACCGGTTCATCTTTTTGTTTTGTTTCTTCCTTAAGAGAGTTTACTCTGCGAATAATCGATTTGATGCGGGCGATCAATTCCCGTATGCTGAAGGGCTTGGTCAGATAGTCATCCGCTCCCAGTTCCAGTCCCAATACTTTGTCAAATTCCTCGGATTTCGCGGTAAGCATAAGGATAGGTAAACTCCTTTTTCTTTCCCTTATACGACGACACACTTCCAGCCCATCCATTTCGGGAAGCATGATATCCAATATAACCAGCTCATAGTCGTTGTCCAGCGCTTTCTTCAGTCCTTCCGGGCCTTTTTCGGCACAATCGAGCTGCATGTCCAGATCACGAAGGTGTATCTGCAATAGATCGGCTATATCGGGATCGTCCTCTATAATGAGTACTTTTTTAGACATCATTTCCTCGCATATAATTGTTTTGAAGAATAGAAAAAAAAGATCACAAATATATCACAGTCAAATAACATCATTTGTAAATATCGGGTACGAAAAATGATTAGAGTCGATCGGATGCAGGGTCCCAGGTACTTAATAACAGACAAATACGATCCTGGATCTGTTTTATGTAAGAGGTGGGTACGGGATAGTTGTTGAACATTGTTACAAACAACAGCATTCTGCCGGATGTGGTTTTCACATAACCGGAGAGCGCGCGAACACGTGTAACAGTACCGGTTTTGGCAAATATACGGCCCTCGGCCACAGTGCCCTTTAATTGACGGCTGATGGTACCGTCCACGCCGGCTATGGGCAGACTGGCCAGATAGTCGGTAAATTCGCTTCTATGGTACATATAACGCAGCAAGGTTGCCGTGGCGATGGGGGCAATCATATTTTTACGGGCCAAACCGGACCCGTCGGCCATAATGAATTCATTTTTGGCCACGCCCATCGAACTCAACCAGGATGTCACCACTTCCCTGCCTTTTTCGGCGCTGCCCTCTTTGAGTATTTCGGCGCCCAGTGTGCTTAGAATTTGCTCGGCATAAAAATTATTGCTCTTTTTATTCAGTTCCCGCACAATATCTTTCAGGGATGGGGAAGCATAAGCAAAGAGTTGCTTTAATGTCGGATTTTGCTGCAACTGATTGTGTGAGGTGATCCGGATATCGCCCTGTACCTCGATACCTTTTTTAAATAGTACTTTTTTCAGTTCTTGAAGAAAATACAATGCAGGGCGCTCCACAGTTATCGACTCAGTCAACGTTTGGCCCTGTTTAACCGTACCCTGAACAAATATAACATTTTGCCCGCGTTCACGGAAAACCCGTAACCGGCTGAGCGAATCCGACGATACCGTACGTGCCGTATTAATAATGCGGACATAATCCGTAAGCGGATTAATTCCGACCTCTACGCTGTCACCGATATTTTTTCCGGCAGAGATGGTTAAATCCACACAGTTTTCGTTAAAGGATAAAGCATCAATTTGCGGGGCGTAATAAAAGGGCTCATCATCCCATTCCCAACCGTAACGCAGAGGTGGACCGCTAAAATAAGATACGTCGCCAACCAAATCGCCTTCGATGGTATTTATCCCTAAATTGTGCAGACTATCGGCCCAGCCTTCAAAAACGGCAAGGGTACTGTCGCCATAAAAACGGCCGCCGATCGTCGGGTCACCTTTTCCACGAACGATCAGATCTCCCTGCAAATGCCCGTTGCGCAAAGAATCCCCGTAATAAAATTCAGTAAGAAAGTGGAAGTCCGGCCCCAGCTTAACCAACGCCGCTGCAGAGGTAAACAGTTTCATATTGGAGGCCGGTACCAAAAGTTTACGGATATTATGCCGGAAAATGACCTCGCCGCTTTGCAGGTCTTCCACATAAATACCGATGTGAGCAAACTGCAAATTCGGATCTTCCAAAACCGCGGATAATTCCTGCTGCAGGCGATATTTATTTTCTACAGGATAGCGAAGTACTATCTGATATGTACAACCGGAAAGAAGAATCAGAAGAAGAGTAAAAAATACCGTTTTCGTTTTATTAAACATAGAATATGGAATATTAGGAATTAAAAAAGGCGGAAAATAAGTCCCGCCTTTTAATGAATTTCATCAAACAGCGTCTTTTAAGCCTTTGCCGGCTTTAAAAGTAGGTACGCGGCGGGCGGGAATGTTGATTTCTGCACCGGTTTGAGGATTACGGCCTTTACGTGCGTTTCTATGAGATACGCCGAAAGTACCAAAGCCAACCAGAGAAACGCTTTCGCCTTTTCCCAGGCTTTCTTTAACCGAAGCTACAAATGAATTCAATGCTGCTTCAGCTTCTTTTTTAGAGATATTCGCATCAGCTGCCATTTTTGCAACAAGTTCTTGTTTAGTCATTATACACTATCCTCCCATTAGTTAGTAGTATTTATGTGATAAATTAGGTTGTGTCTGAGCGGAACACGGTAAATTTCTATACTTCTGAGCTTAAAAGCAAGAAAAAATTCATTCTTTCTTGAAAAGTTAATTCATTCACCCCTATTAACGCCTTTTCAGATTTTAAATATAATTCTCTATTATTTCTAACAAAATTGGATAAAAAGTTCTTTTTCCCTACAACTTAAATATACCTTAACGAATCATAATATTATATTTACACGGAAATGTGCCTTTATTTCAAATCTGTAGCAAAATTCCATCCAGGATGTTTTTACTATAAACAGCCCATATCTTTATTAAATTAAATTGGATAAACTACCAAAATTTATTAAGTTTATCTGCCAACAAAGGGTGGCAATCCAGATAAAAACAGAGGGATAACATGAGCAGGAAAAAAAATTATTCAATAAGTTCGCGAGTTGAACAAACTATATTAGACCAGACCGGCCAGGCACGTATCTATCCGCCCACGGAAAAAATCAGCACAATTATAGTGGACAATTTTCCCGCATTGGGTAAATTAACCGCAATGCGTTTTTTGGAATGGGCTCAGCAAAATGAGGGCTGGACAGTTTCTTTACCCACGGGAAAAACCCCCGAACATTTTATACGTTGGGTGAGCCATCTGTTACAGACCTGGGAAGATAAAAAAACACAGAAACTGCTGGAAGAGAGCGGTGTGGATCCGGCCAAAAAGCCGGATTTAAGCAGTTTTCATTTTATCCAGATTGATGAATTTTATCCGATCAATTCGTCTCAACATAATAGCTTTTATTATTATGTTAACAAATTTTATTTAAAACAGTTCGGCTTCGATAAGAAAAAAGCGCTGCTCATCAATCCTAACGCTATCGGTCTGTTGCCTCACGAACAATTGGAAGATATCTGGCCCGATCATATCGTGAATTTGAATTTGCGCACTCAATTTCCGCGCAATACCCTCGAAGAAAAACAAAAACGGGTACTTGGCGCTGTCGATCAGTTTTGTACCGACTATGAGAAAAAAATCCGCGCCCTGGGCGGTATCGGCTTCTTTCTTGGCGGTATTGGTCCGGATGGCCATATCGGTTTTAACGTAAAGGGATCCGATCATTTTGCCACCACAAGGCTTACGCCTACCAACTACGAAACGCAAGCGGCCGCCGCAACCGATTTGGGCGGTATCGAAATCAGCCGTAACCGACTGGTCATTACCATTGGCTTGCAGACTATTGTCCATAATCCTTCTACCACGGCCATTATTATTGCCGCCGGAGAGGCCAAGGCCAAAGTGATCAAGCAAGCCGTTCAATCCCATTTGACCAACGAAGTGCCCGCTTCGGTTTTGCAGGTTTTGCCCAATTCCTGTTTTTACCTTACCAAAGGCGCAGCCAAATTACTCAACGAACGGCGCTACCTGGAACTAAAGAATAAAAAGGAACTCTCTCAGGAAGATAAAGTGCATATCCTTACCGACCTGGCAATGACCAAACATAAACGTCTTAAAGACCTGAACAAAAAGGATATGCGTGAAATTCGTTCCAGTAAATTGCTGCTGGAACGGGAAGGAGATGGAATTGCTGAACTTTTGGGCCAATGTGAACAAATTTTTATTGATCGGATTAACCGATCCTTACAGGTGCCTAAGAACACACGTTTCTTGCACACGGCCCCCCACCATGACGATATTATGCTGGCCTATCTGCCCTATTTGGTACGGCTGATGCGCGAGGGCAGTAACACCCATTTTTTCAACTATCTCACCAGTGGTTTTACGGCCGTCACCAATAAATATATGTTGCGTCTGATGGAAAATGCCCAGCGCTTCCTGAAAGATCCCAATTTCAAATATTTAATTGATGAGAATTATTTTGACCCCAACAATATCCAGTGCCGCAATCGCGATGTATTTCAATATCTGGACGGCATCGCCGCCAGCGATCCGCATGCTATGGACGAAGGAACCGCCCGGCGATTGCTGCGCAATCTGGTAGAAATATTCGAAGAAGATTCATTCGACAATCTGCAGTTCCGCATCGAGGAACTATCCAGTTATTTCCGCACTCAATATCCCGGTAAAAAAGATTTGCCGTATATCCAGCAATTGAAAGGTATGACCCGTGAATGGGAAGCGGACATTCTGTGGGGATATTTCGGTTATACCTGCGAATCGGTTATCCACTCCCGTCTTGGTTTTTACAAAGGGGATATTTTTACCGAGGAACCCACGATGGAACGCGACGTAAAACCCGTGCTCGACGTTTTACACAAAACACGACCCGACGTTGTGACGGTCGCCTTTGATCCGGAAGGCAGCGGTCCGGATACACACTATAAGGTTTTACAAGCCGTATCCACTGCTCTGCGCATGTATCAGGAAGAAACCGGACGTGATGACATTCAGGTATGGGGCTACCGGAATGTTTGGTACCGCTTTCATCCCAGCGAGGCCAATTTGTTTGTACCGGTTACCCATAACACCCGCGCAATCCTGAATGATGCCTTTCTGAACGCCTTCGGTTCTCAGCGCGATGCTTCTTTCCCCAGCTACGAATACGATGGGCCTTTTTCCGGTTTGGCACAGAAAATTCAGGTAGAACAGTATCAGCAAATGAAAACCTTACTCGGCCGAGATTATTTTTATCAAAATCCGGATTCCCGGATTCGATCCACGCGCGGTTTTGTATTTTTAAAAGTGATGAATCTGGATGAGTTTTATCAGAATTCGGCGAAACTGCGTAAGTTTACGGAAAACTTATAATAGCCGGAAAAACGAATGATTGACAGGCTGATTTTTGTAACACAATATTTATGTTGTGAATAGCGCCTGACAGGAAGTGACGGGTAGTCAATTACGAATTGGTCAATTAGGAATTACGAATTGTAAGCTGATAACCGATGGCCCAAAAAACAGATTTTCGATTTTCGATTTACGATTTACGATTTACGAACACACAGGCACATTGGGGCAAAGGGACAAAGGCACAAAGTACAGCGTGATGAGAAATTGGAAATTGGAAACTTGAAATTAGAAACTGGGAAAGAATTACGAATTAGTCAATTACATGCCTGCCGCAGGCACGGCGAATTACGAATGCCTATAGCCAATGGCCAACAATTAATGAATTGATGAATTGGTGAATTGTTGAATTATTGGGAATTACAAATGAAAATAGCCAAGAGCAAATAGCCAATGGCCGAGAGCTGATAGCCGACAGCCGATAGCCAAAACTAACAACTAAAAACTGACAACTACTAACTGACAACCAAACGAGGTTCCGATGAAATCCTATCGCAAAGAATTGTGGTTTAACACCCCACATCGTCGGGATTATATCAATATTACCGGCGAGGTGGAAAACGTATTGCGGGAGTCCGGGATTAAAGAAGGTTTATGCCTGGTAAATGCCATGCATATCACAGCCAGCGTTTATATTAACGATGCGGAAAGCGGCTTGATCCAGGATTATGACGACTGGCTGGAGCAGCTGGCGCCGCACGAACCGATTTCCCATTACCGTCACAACCGCACCGGGGAAGATAACGGCGACGCTCATTTAAAACGCCAGATCATGGGCCGTGAAGTCGTGGTAGCCGTAACCGATGGGCGGCTGGATTTCGGTCCGTGGGAACAGATTTTTTATGCCGAATTTGATGGTCGGCGGCGCAAACGGGTATTGGTAAAGATTATTGGTGAATAAAGACGAAGGCTAAGCAGGCCGTTTGTTTTTACTGGTAACCCTTATGGAAATTGTTCCCTTCGGAAAGCTCCATTTCACGTTCCCTTCAACAGGCTCTCCGTTCCCTTCGACAGGCTCAGGGAACGAAGGCAGAGCTCAAGAAACGGAGGCTGAGCTTGTCGAAGCCGATGCCTGTTCCCCTCGATCCCGACAAGTCGGGACAGGCACCTTCGACCGGGCCCAGGACAGGCAGAGCTCAGTGAACATGAATCCGAAAGCTCACTCAATACGAATGGGGAAATCCGCCAAAATCAGGAAGAAATCATCAGCGCCCAGACGTCGCGTTTCTGATTGTAACGCAATAGAAAGATTTGATCGTCGGTGGTATGTACTTTAAAATAGGTCATAATCGGCCGACGCGGATCAAGCCCGCCTTCATACCAACGGTCGATCACTTCGTCAATTTCATACCGTTGTTCCTGATAGAAAAATGCCGCCGGACGTTCTACCGACCTGTAGCCGGCTTTGGTTTTTACTTCAACGACTTCAAAGAGCATCAATACATCCGCACTTTTACAGGGTATGTCCCTAATTTACAGGAATATTCGGATATAAACAAAAAAAGGGCTGCAGAACAATCTGCAACCCTTACGTCCCAACCGTACAACCTAACCAAGGAGGCTCTAATAAGAGCTAACTACTTCCGTTCCCTTAAAGCGATATTGAAACAGAAGTCATTAAATAACCGTCGGAGTTAACCGGACAGTTATTATTGTTACGACTAATATACTTTTTTTGTTTCGTCCCGCTGTGATCTTGCGAACACTTTTTTGTTTTTTTTACCAACGTGTTAATTTTTTAAATAATTCAACACCGCTTTCATCAATTTGACACGGTCCGCTTCTTTCAGCACCGTTTCGAACGGAAAACCCAACAAGACCAATCCATACGCTCCCCTATAGCCGATGCCGGCCCCGTAGCGGTTTTCCCGATAGCGGAGCAGCATCTCGGCCCCGTTTGCGGGATTTATCGCATCCGGGGCTTCCACAGTGTAGATGTTGGGATCATATCCCGTGTTAAATCGGAAAATATCATTGCGCGCCAGAAACGAATCCTGCACGCTAAAAACATACCCTTTTCGGCTGCCGTAATTAGCATCCCATTTTACTTTGAGCACATTTTCGGCAAACATTCTGTCTTCTTCATCGCTGAAAGTTCCCTGCATCAGGTCGGTGGCAATATAAGCGCCGGAAAGGAAAAGATTACCCCCCTCTGACAAATATTGAGTAAGACGATGCTGCATCGTTTTGGAAAAGGCTCGAAAACGCACCGCTTCTCTGCCGGGGATTTTCCTGAGCGATGGGGTAGCCTTTTCTTCTCCCAAAATCAGATCCACAAAATGATAGTCTTTAAGATCGATCAGACTGTCTTCCACCGCTTCATCGCTGCAGGAAACGAAGGAATATCCAGCTTCCTTTATGGCCCAACCGTGGATGAGGGGAAAATTATGGGTGTTACCCGGGATGATCGTGGTTTCGTAATCGGCAAAACTGGCGCCGTGTCCGGGAAAATCATTGCTTTTATAAAGAACCGAATCCGAGAAAGCATATTGCTCGCCTACAAAACTCACGTCGTATCCGTCCGCAACACCGTTATCCAACATATTCATAAAACCGTGCCAGCCTTCGGTTTCCACAATTTGCGGTGCGGAAACCCGGTCAAAGGCATTAACGATGCATACGACAGGAGCGTCATCGGCCTTTTTACAAACAGACAACACTTCCGAGGGAAAACTCTCCCCGCCATCATTCAGAGCGGTCACTTTAAAACTGTACATCACTTCCGGTTGCCAGTCCCGAAAAACAAAGGTATTGCCCTTGACCAACCGGCCGGTATCAAAATCATTGTCGTTTTGTTGTATATACACCTTGTACGCTTGCGGTTCGGCGCCCGGCTCCAACGGGTCTTCCTGAGCTTGCCAGCTCAATCGAATATCGCCCGAAGTATCGAATACGGCGCTAAAATGGGTGACCGGCAAGGGCTGCACCGTAAAATTTCGGTCGTATCTATGAGCGATAAAACGCAGCATGCTTTTGTATATGGCCCGCGCCACCAGAAAACGAAAGCCCGGGTCCTGAGCAAATTTCATATCCTGAAAATTCTGATGCGAAAGCAGTTCCAGCAAAGCCGCAGGAACGTTCGGTCGGAAAGCTTCACTGTATTGATCTTCACGCAGGGCCCGGCGCGTCCATTCGGGATCGTATGCAGCGCGAATATCATCCACAATCTGCGTTTGCAGGATGTCGGCAAAATCACGATTGGCCAACCGCGAGACGCCATCGGGGAAAACGCGCAGGGTTTCGGCGTCTTCGATGCTGTAAATAACCAGCGTGCCGATACTGGTATCGGTATGAGCAATGCCGGCATCGGTATGAAAAGCCAGAGAGACGTCGATGGGAATGCCCAGCCCTTTGGCCTGCCGGTTTTTATTGGGTCCGAAGGGCGCGCCAACCAAATAATTAACCCATTCCGGTCGTCCCCGGTAGTCGTCTTTGTAATCGTCTTCTTCATCATCCAATTCAAAAATGAGAGAATCGGGAAAACCGGCGTACTGCAAATAATATTTGCTGCCCTCGTGATACCGGGGACGGCCGCTGGTGTAACCATCGCGTTGAATATTACCCATCCCGCCGCCAAAACGCACCGCATCGGCCGTAATCTGTAAACCCGATTTCGCGCTTTGATTGGTTAATTCCACCCGTCCGCTGTCCGGATGCGTCCCTTTTTTAAAAAGAAAGGTACCCAGATATACCCAGGTGGAACCGCCAATTTGCTGATTAACCAGAAACCGGCTTTTTCCGCCCTGATGATATACGGTATAATGCGCATCGTCCACATTGTTCGAATCCGCATAAAAAGAGACATAGACCGCATAGCGTCCCTCTTCGGGAATGTTTGGAATCCACTCAATGGCTGCACCGGATAACGTATCGCTGCGCATGGCGCGGAACGTTCCCTGCAAAAAAGGATTATCGCCGCGGCCATAGGGAGGCTGTCCCACGGCAAAACCCGGCCCGGCAGCCTTCGTGTTGAACACGTCTTCCCCAATCCACTGTTCTTTGTAACGTCCGTATTCCTGCGGAAAGGAATCGTTATCGACAACCACTTCATGGATCTGCCAGTCCCGTTCACGCGGTAAAAACACATTGGCCCCGGCATTTTCCAGCATAGGCACCAGATAGGGCACCACAAAGGAAAGCGGCAGCAAATCCTCTACGGTTTGGAACAGGCGAGGACGCTGCCATTCCCAGCGTTTCCTGTTCACATTATAGTACCAGCCGTGGCTATGCCAGAGTGCAATGTTGTTTCCGTACAAACCGCTGTTAAATTCCGGCTGATCCAAACGGCGTACCAAAGGCAACGGCCGTTCTCTCTTAACCGGAAGACGGCTTCTGTCGTATCGCGAAGGATCACCGCGGAAATAATTGGGGATGAGTTCTCTCAGGGGCACACCTAACGACCAGATTGTAATATGCCAGTCCTCATAGTCATCCATCTCTTCGCGCAGAGCCGCATAGATGGCCCGAAGGTTGTCTTCACGCAAAGGGATAAACGAGGCGCTTTTATTGAGATGAATTTCCATATATTCTGCCTCGCGATCCAGCAGTAGGCTGTCAATCCGGACGGTTTTGGGAAAACGAAATGTATATTGCCCCGTAACCGCCTTATACAAAAATTCTTCCACCTCCTTATGAGCTTCGATGGTGTATTTATCCATACCGCTGTAATCATATTTGGGGGCCTTTTTCACCCATTCCGGCTGGCAGGACAAAATGACGGTAACTAGCACGACAGCTAAACCTAAAATTTTAAAACGCAGCATACGGCTTCCTTCTGAATAATGTACGGAAATCATATTTTAGCTATTTTTCAGTTGAATCACAAACTTTGTACCGTTATTTTAGAAAAAACAGTGGGTTCCCGTTAACTTATTTAAATTAAAGCGATTATGAGCGCTACATTTTGGGATTCGTTCGACTATCTGCTGCAAAACGCGGAAGAGCATTTTCTCAACTTTCGCTTCGAAAAGGCATTGGCCGAATGGGAACAGTATTTTCGCATTACGGCCCGCAAAGAATATGAGTCTGTTCCTGCAGAGGTGGCCCGCTATTGGGACGAAGAACGTTTCCGTGAAATCTCTTCCCTGCCCGGTCTGTTTATCATCTTTTTGGAATACCGCGACTACTATCGCAGTAAAAAAATAAGCCACTATATATATAATCTGTATTTAAAACTTTTTGTTAAAATATATACGGAAAAATTTCAGAAGACTGCTGCCAAAAACGCGCTGCTGGAAAAAGGCGTATTCGAATATCTTTCCGGAAATACTGCCGCGTCGGTCGAATTACTGGAAAAGGCGCTGCAAGAGGACTATGAATCCGTTACGGCGCGTATTTATCTCGGTTTCGCATATCTGAAACTCAAGGATCAGCGTAAAGCGATCGTTCATTTGTCACAAAATCTGTATTTTGCCGCCGATCAGCTTGACAGTGAAGAGCTCTACCTCAGCCAGTTTCGACTGCTCTTCGGACGGCTGCACACTCAGTTGGGCGATCCATCCGGCGCGGCCTGGCTGCTTACCTTTGAATCGTGGTATCGCAATTGGTTGATCATCGAGGAGGACGCCCGCTTTTTTTCCCTGATGCGCAAAAGGGAACAGAACGAACGTATTTTACAAATAAAATACACCGCGGCGGAACGTTACAGACATTTTGCCCACTGTCTGTTCATCGCCGAGTATTGCCGCCTGTTTAAACGAACCGATAAAGGTCTGATTAATGAGCAGGAAAACTACATGGAAAAACTCGACACCCTGCTTTACGCCCGCTTTCGCAAAAAACGGAAACCGGTGATGTAACGCAAGATTTATCTTGCGAAAAGTACATAGTACAGAGTATTTAGTACAAAGCGGATACCGGAAATTGGGAACTGGATACTGGATGCTGGAATTAATTAGGCACAAAGGAGCAAAGGGACAAAGGCACAAAGTACCGCGTGATGAGAAATTGGAAATTGGAAACTTGAAATTAGGAACTGGGAACTGGGAACTGGATACTGGATGCTGGAAACTGGGAACTAATAACTGAATAACCGAAAACTGATAACTGACAACTGAAAGCCAACAGCCGACGGCCGATAGCTGACAGCCGATAGCCAATAGCCAACAGCCAAAAACCAATAGCTTCAACTTTTTTAAAGGAGTAAAACTACTTTGCAAGGTGTGCTTTTCGATTTCGACGGTGTTGTGGTAAAAAGTATGGAACAACATTTTGCGGCCTGGCAGAAGGCTTTTGCCGAAAAAAATATTCATATCAAAGCCGATGACTTTTTCATTCTGGAAGGACAGGGTGTGCATATCATTGCCTATGCTTTAGGTAAAAAACACGGCCTGAGCGAAAGCGATGTGGAGCAAATCATCCAACGAAAAATGAACTACTATAATCAATTTATGCGCCTGGAGTTTTATGATTATTTCAGGGAAATGCTGAACCATTTGCACGATTCTGGCATTCCGATGGGCGTGGTTACCGGCGGCAACCGTTCACGGGTTGAAAAAATTATCAACCAACATTTTAACAATGATTTTAAGGCCTTGGTCACGGTGGATGATATCGAACGTGGCAAACCACATCCCGATCCTTTCCTGAAAGGCGCCGAGTTGATGGGACTGCCTCCGGAACAGTGCATTGTTGTGGAAAACGCGCCATTGGGTATTGAGGGCGCTAAAAAGGCGGGCATGACGGTCATTGCCGTCACGACTACTCTTCATCCCGGGCATCTGAGCCAGGCCGACTATATTGCAGATGATTTCAGAGAAGTGGAAAAAATTATACGCTCCCTAATAAGGTCTTAAATGTACAAACTGTTTTGTCCTCTTTTTTTGATACCACTTTAAAAATTGTTTAAATTCCACGACTCTAAAATTTTTAATCGATAAGGGAAAAAAGATGTATATTTTATCTATAGAAACGATGATTTCGGCGGCCCACCGGCTGCGGGAATATGACGGGAATTGCGTGCGCATCCACGGCCACAACTGGAAAATTCGCGTGGAAGTTAAAACCGATACGCTCAATGAGCTGGGAATGGGCATCGACTTCAAAGAGCTGACCGATCTGTCCTGGCAAGTGGTGGGACGATTTGATCATCAGGAAATCAACAGTATTCCCCCGTTTGATACAATGAATCCTACGGCGGAAAATCTGGCGCGATATTTTTACCAGGAAATCGGTAAACTTTTACCCCCGCCAATACGGATGCATAAAATAAGCCTGTGGGAAACGGACAAATATATGGTCGAGTACAGTGAATAGCGCAAGTGATGCTTTGCAAAACACCCTGAAAATCAATGAAATATTTTACAGCATTCAGGGCGAATCCACTTTTGCCGGGCGTCCCTGTATTTTTGTGCGCCTGACATACTGCAATTTACGCTGTACTTACTGCGATACGGAGTACGCTTTTCATGAAGGTGAAGAACGAACGCTGCAACAGATCATGCAGGAGATAAAAGAGTACGCCTGTGATCTGGTGGAGATTACCGGTGGCGAACCGCTTATCCAGAAAAATGTGTATCCTTTGATGACGAACCTAGCCGACGCCGGTTACACCGTTTTACTAGAAACCGGCGGACATTTAAATATAGCCCAAGTGGACCCCCGGGTGCGCCGCATTGTTGATATCAAGTGTCCTTCCAGCGGAGAGTCGGATAAGGTGCACTGGGATAACATAGCCTTGTTAACCGACCTTGATGAGGTCAAATTTGTTATCGGGGATCGTGAGGACTACGAATGGGCTAAGGCTATTCTTGAAAAATATAACCTGAACGAACGTTGTCCCGTATTGTTTGCTCCGGTGTTTGGTCAATTGAAGAACAAGCATCTGGCCGAATGGATTTTGGAAGATCGGTTGAACGTACGCTTCCAGTTGCAGATGCACAAATATATCTGGCCTCCGGAACAGAGGGGCGTATAATGCAGTGCAGAGCGTTGAGTGACAGGGAGTTAATTACGAATTACGAATTGAAAGGCACAAAGTACTGCAAGATTTATCTTGCGATCAGTACTTAGTACATAGTAATTAGTACAGAGTAGTAGGTAACAGGTAACGCGTGACGAGAAATTAGAAACTGGAAACTCGAAACTGGGAAAGAATTACGAATTAGTCAATTACGAATTACGAATCCCTATAGCCAATGGCCAACAATTAATGAATTGATGAATTGGAGAATTGTTGAATTACTGGGAATTACAAATGCCAATAGCCAACAGCAAATAGCCAATGGCCGAGAGCTGACAGCCTACAGCAAATTCAATAACTCAATAACTTAGTAACTGATAACTGAGAACTGACGACTGATAACTGTCAACTAAAAACCAATCAGAGGCAACTATGAGTAAAATAGAAGTTTTCGACAACCAATTTCCCGACAGGGATTATTTTATCACCCATGTAAATGAGGAATTCACTTCGGTATGCCCCAAAACCGGCCTGCCCGATTTCGGGACAATTACCGTGGAATATATTCCCGATAAACTTTGCCTCGAATTAAAATCGTTAAAATATTATTTTCTGGATTTCCGTAACAAAGGCATTTTTTATGAAGCGGTTATCAATCAGATTCTGGACGACCTTGTGGAAGCCTGCAAACCACGATATATGGAAATCACCGGCGATTTCACCACCCGAGGTGGAATGAATTCCACGGTTGTGGCTGTGTATGATCCGCACAAACGGGGCGGATTCCGATGAGCAGAGAGAAAGCGGTTGTTCTGGTTTCCGGAGGGATGGACAGCTGTGTTACGGCCGCCATAGCCCACACGGAGTGCGAGTTGGCTTTTTTACATCTCAATTACGGCCAGCGTACCCAACAGCGCGAATTAAAAGCCTTTAACAATATCGCCGATTTCTACAATGTGAGAGAGCGGTTGGTCGTGGATGTGGGATATTTTAGCCAAATCGGCGGTTCCAGTTTAACCGATACCCGCATCTCAGTAAGTAAAGCGGATTTGGAATCACAGGAAATACCCAGCAGTTATGTGCCTTTCCGCAACGGCAACATTCTTTCTATCGCCGCAAGCTGGGCCGAAGTTATCGGAGCGGGTAAAATTTTTATCGGTGCGGTGGAAGAAGATTCATCCGGTTATCCCGACTGTCGGGAAGATTTTTTCAGCGCTTTCGAAAAAGCCCTTAACTTAGGGACAAAACCGCAAACACATCTGCACATCATTACCCCGTTAATCCATCTTGCCAAAGCCGATATTGTGCGTAAAGGATTGGAACTCAACGCCCCCCTGGAACTGACCTGGTCCTGTTATCAAAACGAGACTAAGGCCTGCGGCATTTGCGACAGTTGTGCCTTACGTTTACGCGGTTTTGAACAAGCCGGTGTGGAAGACCCGATAGAATATGTAACAAGGGGATGAAGGCGGGGGGGGGCTGTTGGCTATTGGCTGTCAGCTGTCGGCTATCAGCTTTTGGCTGCCTGTCCTGAGTTTGGTGAAAAGAATTATCGGCTTTGATCCCGACTTGTCGGGGTCGAAGGTGCCTGTCCTGAGCGAAGTCAAAAGATTGGCAATTAGTTTTCGGTTATCAGTCAATTCCCTCTTTCCGGCATCCAGTTCCCAGTTCCAAGTTCCCAATTTCCGTTATCCTCTCTGTACTAATTACTATGTACTATGTACTTATCGCAAGATAAATCTTGCGGTACTTTGTGCCTTAGTCCCTGTTCTATTCCGTTTGTTCGGCAAACAGATATTCCAGCCGTTTTAAACTGTCCTGGATATTATGCGGCAACTCTTTGGCAAATACATCAAGAACTATGAGGGCGTTCACGTTAGCGTCTTTCGCCGGGATGGAGCGCAACCGCTCGGCCATATCCAGATTAACCTGTTGTATATTCTCGTAAATTTGAATCAAACCTTTCAGGTCCCAATCACCTTGTTCACCCCGGATGTGCCTGAAATATTGTCCGAGTAAATAGGTGCTTACCGAACGATAAATTGTTTCTTCCACGGAGGCAAAAGGCAGATGGAAACGTACCATCGGCCGCAGTTTACTCATAATCGGACAACCGCTGCTTACCATATAAATACCAAGCATGGAACTCAAGGCCTGCTGGATACTGGTATTGGTACTGTATGTTCTCTGGTCAATTTTAACCGTTACATCCACTTTTTCATACGAAAACACATCCATAAATTCGGGTAGAATATCGACCAGATTCAATGCGATCGGACACCAGGGGTGATCAGCCGTACTGAGCGTACAATTGGCACATCGATGATTTTCCAGCCGCGCCCATTCCGCTGTAACCGGTTCTTCCGGAGGGATATATTTTAACGATGTCCTATCGAGAGAAATCAAGAATCGACTTTTACGCCCTGATTGGAAGGTAAATTCATAATCGAAGGTCAACTGTTCGCTCATAATCGCCTTTCCTTTTTATCTGTTGCCGAAAGATGGTTGTATTTACTCTTTACTAAATTCTCATCCGGAATAGTTTTATAATCATTCCGGTTCGTATGCAAGATTGTTGGCCAGCCACGTTTCCACCTGTTTTAGTGATACGCCCTTACGACGGGCATAATCTCGCGCCTGATCTCTTCCGATTTTACCCACCCCAAAATAGCGTGCCATCGGATGGGCAAAATAAAAACCGCTTACCGAAGCAGCCGGTATCATGGCGAAAGATTCCGTAAGGGATACGCCGCTGTTTTCCGGTGCGTTCAACAGGTTAAACAGTGTTTGCTTTTCACTGTGATCCGGGCAGGCCGGGTAACCGGGTGCGGGACGAATACCACGATATTTTTCTCGGATTAAATCCTCATTACTTAAATGCTCATTTGGTGCATAGCCCCAAATATCACGGCGTATTTTTTCGTGCATCAGTTCGGCAAAGGCTTCGGCCAGACGGTCGGCCAGTGCTTTGGCCATAATGCTTTTATATTCATCATGGTCTTCCCGAAATCTTTGCAGGAGCGTTTCCAGCCCAATCCCAGCCGTAACCACAAAAAATCCCATGTAATCGGATATTCCGCTTTGGCGGGGAGCGATAAAGTCCGCCAGGGCCAGGTTGGCATAGTTGGCATTCTTTTGTGAGGATTCCGAAACAAGTTCGGAATGACGGTGATCTGCGTTGTGCTGAACTTGTTTCGGTATCCTTTCCCCTTTAACCATCCCCCGCTTGGGTAGCTGCTGGCGCAGGGTATGAATTACCGCCACAACTTTTTCCCGACTTTCATCTTCGTAAATTTCGATATCGTCTCCCACGCTGTTGGCCGGGTACAGACCGACCACGGCCCGGGCTTCCAGCCACTGCTGTTTTATAATGTGTTGCAGCATCTCCCGCGCCTCTTCGTACAAACGCAGCGCTTCTTTACCCGATTTCGGGTCTTCCAGTAAACCGGGAAAACGACCTTTGATCTGCCAAACCTTAAAAAAAGGCGTCCAGTCGATTTTTTCGCTGATTTCCTGCAACGGATAGTTGGAAAAGGTGTGTACACCCAATTTTTTAGGCCGGACAACATCTGCCTTTTGCCAATCTGTACGCAGGCGGTTGCTTCGGGCCTGTTCTATGGAAATTAAGGCGCTTCCTTTCTTCTGTTCTGCAAAACGCCGACGGATTTTATCGTACTCATCTTTAATCTGCCGGATGTATTTGGAGCGCTGTTCCGTACTGAGCAGGCTGGAAACTACGGTTACGGCACGCGAAGCGTCGTGTACATGCACCACTGCGTCGCCGTCATACACGGGCTCTATTTTAACGGCGGTGTGTTTGCGCGAAGTGGTTGCGCCGCCCACCAGCAGCGGGACGGTTATCTTTCTTTCCTTCATTGCTTCGGCCACATGCACCATTTCCTGCAGCGAGGGCGTTATCAACCCACTCAAGCCAACCACATCCACCCGTTCCTTCAGCGCGGTTTCCACGATTTTTTCCGCGGGAACCATTACGCCGAGATCGATGATATCGTAATTATTGCAGCCCAGCACCACGCCTACGATGTTTTTGCCGATATCGTGCACGTCGCCCTTTACGGTGGCCAGCAATATTTTTCCTTTTTGCGAAGCGTTGGCCGCGCGGCGCTCTTCCAGATAGGGCGTCAGATAGGCCACGGCTTTTTTCATCACCCGCGCGCTTTTGACCACCTGCGGCAAAAACATTTTACCCGAAGCAAACAGTTCCCCCACCCGATCCATACCGGCCATGAGCGGGCCCTCGATAACCAGCAGCGGATCTTCCAGTTTGTTCAGCGCTTCGGCTGTGTCGGCTTCGATATGATCGGCTATGCCGTTAACCAGAGCATAGGCCAGTCGCTCTTCCACAGACAGGCTGCGCCATTCTTCTTTGCGCTTTTCCTCGCCGGGCTGCTTTTTAACCGAATGCGCCATTTCCGTTAAGCGTTCCGTGGCGTCATCCCGGCGGTTGAACAACACATCTTCCACTCTGTTCAGCAGTTCGGGTTCGATTTGTTCATAAACGATAATCTGCCCCGGATTAACGATGCCCATATCCATACCGGCCTGGATGGCGTGGTATAAAAAGGCCGAGTGCATTGCCTGGCGGATCGTTTCATTGCCCCGGAAAGAGAACGACAGATTACTCACCCCGCCGCTTATCTTTACCAGAGGCAGAGCGGCTTTGATGCGCCGGGTCGCTTCGATGTAATCCAGCGCATAATTTTTGTGCTCGTCCATGCCGGTGGCCACAGCAAAAATATTGGGATCAAAAATAATATCTTCCGGAGGGAAGCCCACTTCTTCGGTTAAGATCTGATAGGCCCGCCGACAAACACTCACCCGTCGTTCCACGGTATCGGCCTGTCCCTGCTCGTCAAAAGCCATCACCAAGACGGCGGCGCCGTATTGCAAAGCGGTACGGGCCTGCTCTTTAAATCGTGCTTCCCCTTCTTTAAGGCTCAGCGAGTTGACAATGCTTCTCCCCTGCAAACATTTTAAGCCGGCCTCAATCGTTTCCCAATGGGAAGAATCGATCATAACCGGCAACCGGGCAATATCCGGTTCGGCCATCATCAAATTGAGAAAGCGGGTCATCACTTTGGGCGCGTCAATCAATCCCTCATCCATGTTGATATCCAGTATCTGAGCGCCGTTTTCCACCTGCGCGCGAGCCACGCTCAGGGCTTCATCATATTTTTCTTCCTTGATCAGCCGGGCAAAGCGGCGCGAACCGGTTACGTTGCAGCGCTCGCCGATATTGATAAAATTGGAATCGGGTCGGACAGTCAGTCCTTCCAGACCGCTGTACTCGGAACGGGGTTCAATATTCGGTAAAACTCGCGGCGGCACATTTTGCATAGCCTCGGCAAAAAAACGGATATGTTCCGGAGTGGTACCGCAGCAGCCGCCCGCCAGATTCAGCCAGCCTTTTTGGGCGAAATCGCGCAGAACTTTCCCCATCTGCTGCGGCGATTCCTCGTATTCTCCAAAGGCGTTGGGCAGCCCGGCGTTGGGATATAAACTTACATACAGCGGCGTGGTCTCATGTAATTCCTGCAAAAACGGCCGCATCTGTTCCGGGCCCAGGGAGCAGTTTAAACCGATACTGAGCAAATCGTACGATTTCATCGAAATGCGGAAAGCGTCCAGCGTTTGCCCGGACAAAGTGCGCCCGCTTTGATCGATGATGGTCACCGAAAGCATTATGGGAAGGCGTTTGCCGCAGGCGTCAAAATAATTTTCGATGGCAAACAGAGCCGCTTTGGCGTTGAGCGTATCGAAAATGGTTTCCACCAGCAGCAGATCCACGCCGCCTTCCACCAACCCCCGCGCCTGCTGATAATAGGCTTCCGCCACCTCGTCAAAGGTCACATCACGATGGCCGGGATCGTTCACTTTGGAAGAAAGAGACAGCGTGCGGTTGGTAGGCCCCAGCGCGCCGGCCACAAAACGGGGTTTGGCGGGATTGCCCTTCGTGAAATCGTCCGCGGCCTGTCGGGCCAACCGGGCGGAGGCCAAATTCAGTTCATAGGCCAGATCGCTCATACCGTAATCGCGCAGAGAAATACCGTTGGCGTTAAATGTATTGGTTTCTATTATATCCGCGCCCGCTTCCAGATAGGCCCGATGGATTTCTTCTATAATCTGCGGCTGAGTGAGCGAGAGCAGATCATTATTGCCTTTTAACTCACCGGGATGGTTTTTGAAACGCTCGCCTCTGTAAGCCGCTTCATCCAAATTGTAACGCTGGATCATGGTCCCCATCGCCCCGTCCATGATGAGGATGCGCTGCCGTAAATGTTTATGGATGGGATGGTTGGGATAAAATTTTTGTTTCATTGCCAAATATCCTCAGGATCATTCTTTAAACTTTTAACGAATCCAGTTCTATTTTGGGCTCTCTTTCTTTTTCCCACCGATGAATCGGTGGGCTATGGGCATATTCCCCTTCGGGGAAATAAAACAATGACTCGTAAGTACCGGCGGATTAAAGCTTGTTTTGTCTTACAATATTAACAGTTTGATCTCTAAATTTCACCCATAGATCTGCCGGAAGACCCGTAAAATATGTTAAACCGCTTTAGTGCGTATAAATCATTTTTAAAGATCTATATTAAATTAATGAAATATCTTTTATGCGCTATCGCGATTTAAAAATCGTGGTACGATTGTTTTACCAACTGTATTTGGCGGCGGCCAGAATGGCCTGCACCATATTTGTTTCATCCGCTACATTTTTACCGGCAATGTCCATTGCCGTGCCGTGATCCACCGAGGTGCGCAAGAAGGGCAGACCCATGGTTAAACTGACCGTGCGGTGAAAATCCAGTGTTTTGGCGGCAATATGCCCCTGATCATGGTACAATGAAAGCACAGCGTCGTAAGCGCCTTCTTTGGCCAGATGAAAAACAGAGTCGGCCGGTATGGGTCCGCTCACCTCTGCCCCCTGCACTTTTGCCTGGCCTATGGCTGGTTCAATGATATCGATCTCTTCCCGGCCCATTAAGCCGCCTTCACCGCCATGGGGATTGAGCGCCGCCACGGCCAATCGAGGCTGCCCGAAGCCCAAACGGCGCAGATGGCTCAGACATCGGTTTATGGTTTGCACCAACGTTTTTTTATCCAGATGCGCGGTAATATCTTTAAAAGCGATGTGACGGGTATAAAAAAAGATACGCAGCTCCCCGGTAACAAACAGCGTCATCGGCGCGGCGCTGTTGGAGAGTCGGCCAAACATTTCCGTATGATCGCGAAAAGGCAGGCCGGCCTGTTTTAAAGCGCCTTTGTTTATGGGAGCGGTAACCACGGCATCGATCTTTTTTAAGTTGGCGGCAGCAGCGGCCGCTTCTATCCAGGAAAAGGCCAATCGACCGGCCAACGGATCGATTTTACCGGGCCTCGGTAAGGTATCCGGTTCCGTCGCAGGAAATAGGGCAATCCGCTGCGGACCGGCAGGCCATTCATCCAAACGGGTGGTTTCTTTGATTTCCAACTGCAGGCCCAGGTTCCGCATCGCCGCATCCAAAACAGCGCGACTGCCAAAAACGACCGGAAGCGTATTTTCGTAAATTTCGGGATGACCGGATAAGGCCTTAAGCACAATCTCCGGGCCGATCCCTGCCGGGTCCCCCAGCGTAATACCGATTTTTTTAAGATTTCTTTTCATATTCTTATCATTCTGCCAAATAACCACTTCCGTATGCGCTTCTATTTAAAAAGCTTTTGGGAATATAAGCGAATAACAAAGAAGTTTAAAGTATTATTTATTACTGTGTTTATTCTACCGGAGCGTCATCTGTGCTAAGCCAAATATCAGGAACAATTTTTCTTTTTTTTATGTATTCTTTACAACACAGTTTTTTCGCATCTATCCGGATTAAAAAATTGTTTCGCAAGTATCTTCCGAAATTTTTCACTCTCTACAGACTGATTTATACCATAATGCAAGCGTTTCTTTTTATTTTATTATGGATAATCGTGCCAAAGCCTGCCGACATTATATGGAATTTATCGGGTATATGGTATTGGCTTTTTCGGATCATACAAGGGCTGGCGTTTATCGGCTTGTTGCTGGCCTTTTCTGATTTTAGCCTGAAAGAATTCACGGGCATGGCGGGGCTCGATCGGTTTTTATCAAACCAATCTCCCGTATATGACGACGAGATATACCAATTAAATCGTAGCGGTATGTACGCCATCTCAAGGCATCCGATATATTTTTTTACCCTTCTTATTTTCCTGTTTCGACCCTATATGACTTTGTTCGATCTTCTTGTCTTTATTTGGTTGGTTGTTTATTTTCATATCGGGTCGATATGGGAAGAGCGCAGGATGGAAACCGTTTTCCCAAAAGAATACGCCGAGTACAAACGGCAGGTATCGCGAATAATCCCGTTATTGTACCTACAGAGACGGTTAGGTGCTGTTATGCGCGCTATTATTGATTAGACTATACTCTATTTTATTCTCTTCCAGCCATTCCAGGGCAAATTTCTCATACAATGCATCGCGGAATCTAATAAAGCGATCATTCAAGCCTTGAACCTCTTTAATAATTTGTCTGAAATCATCATAGATTCCTTCGTGCTGGATCAGCTGCCACAACCGGTTATAAATTTTGGGATAAGAACGTTTTATTTCTTCGGCAAACCCGGATTGCAGTTCAAACAAATGCAGGGAAAACTGATCGGGGATATGCAGAAAACGACCTTCTTTGGGCAGCAGCATCTGCATCAAAGCATCTTCGCGTATCAAATCCACATCCACATCCAGTACTTGTTTCAAAAATTGGCGATTGGTGGGGACATTGACGATGGCTCCGGTATCCAGATTGAGAAAACATTCCATTTCCAACCGCGGCCCGCGATGCAGGACAAAAGCCAATTCATCGATATTGATGGGGAGTTTTTTCTCTGTTTTTTCAGGCATAGGTCTGACTATCCGTTAAAAATAAGCAGCGGAATCCAATTCATTCCAAATTTCGGATAGAATAAATTACATGTTATCCGGACATGGAGCAAGAGGTATTCACAATATAAGGCTATAGATTTACGGGCGGGTGTAAAATTTCTGTTAAAAATAAGGGAAAGGCGGATTTATTGAGTACCTTTTTTCAAGGTATCACGTCCTTAATCGTTCAAACCAGTTTACACTTTTTAATTCATCGTTTTTATGAAGCCGGTAATGGAGTGAGAGCGTCATCTCAAGCGGGATGCTGTACCGTAGCGATACATCCTGTATAAGGGAACGACATCCGTAAAAATTTTTCCCCGCGCAACAGATCGGCATCCCCTTCTTTTTAAAAATTTCTTATTTAAAGGAAGATGAAGGATAACGCCCGCACTCCGGTTTTGGAAACAACCGCGTTTCCCAATAAAATATCGTTTGGGACGAAAGTCGTTTCATCAAATCCAATGAAACGCTCCCTAACCGTTATTCTGTTAATAATAAAATCTTAAAAAGATTCTGACATCTGTACCATTTACACTATTGCCGGGCAAATAATCCTCGAAATTGGTTTCTTCATCTTTTTTGACGGTGAATTGAAACCCAATTTCTCCGCCCACACTAAAATGTTTTATAAAAAAATACTCCCCGCCAACGGCAGGCCCTAACATAAATCGGTTCGATGTTCTCTCCCGATCAGTTTCATTTTGAAAGGAGTATTTCGTTTTTGAATTCAGATAGGAAAAACGAAATCCGTAATAGAATAAACTTTTTTCATAATTTGTAGTCCCGAACAAACCGACACCAATGGCCATTGACGTATTTTCCTGCTCAACATTCTCGTTTTTCCCTGAACTGCTATAATAACTCAGTTCCGGTTCAATTTTAAATTTGTCGCTAATGTTCATCGGGATATAAATGGTTGGCAGATTATCGCCATACGAAAAATTCTTTAAAAAACTGTTAAGAGCGACGCCGATACCAAATTGAACACTGTTATCCGTCCCCGAACTTTCGGTTACTTCCTGGGCTGACAGCGGAACGATTGTTACAAAAAAACTCAACAGAAGGACAACCGTAAATGAATACTTTCTCATTGTGCATACTCCTTTAATGTTGGTAAGACATGCGTTACTTGTGCAGGAAACACTGTTATTCAAGCCGGTCACGCTGTAACAGAAATATGTGATTTAACCAAACAACGGTACGGTAAAAGTACCCCGGGAAAATTTCATACTGTCCGGGAAAACGGAAAACTCGAAAACGCCTAAACAATATTTTTTTGTTTCGTCATATACCTCAATAAAAACGAATAACTTAGTAAGTTAAACCCGGCAAAAACAAAACGAACTGTATCTATAATTATTGTAATTACTATGCAAAGCAAGAAAGAATTGGAGTATTCCAAATAGGTAACTAACCGTTTTCAACGTACTTACCCCGGTATGGTTCCATACGTTTCAAAAAAAATTACCGAGGATAAATAACCGGCTGTAAATTTGCATGTTGATTGGCATGATATAATTTAAAAGGACCTATGTCGAATAGAGTGGGTGTTTGTGATGAAATCTGTTCTCTTCTATTACCCTTTCAGGGAAATCAAAAACTGATTGGTTTTTAACACAGGGCGTTGCCCTGTGCTTTATTCTATCTCTCTTTCAGAGAGAGTTTCTGTACGATGAATTAATAACATTCCCCGGTAGGGGAAACATAATAGAGCATAGGGCAACGCCCTATGATAAAGAAAGGAATTTATATAATAACGAAAACCTGAAAGGGTTTT
>DRQG01000130.1 GCA_011369465.1 Caldithrix abyssi | reverse complement strand
TCTCTATGCCATTAGAATCTCTATGCCATTAGAGAATCTCTATGCCATTAGAGAAAAGGATGCCTATATCCCAAAATGAAAATATAGGTAATTTTGACTTGTTTTCTAACATAACAGAGGGGGAATTAAAGGGGGGTGAGTTGCCATTTTCTGTAATCAGGATAGTGTTATAATTTCTATTTTGGACAAGTATGATTCCAAGTGAAAGAGAAAAATGCGCGCCGTTCCGTGTCGCAAAAGCATTTAATTATTTTCAGGGAGCCGCTCTATGATTTTTGATCCCCTGTAAACATGACCCATCCAGTCTGTCGCTTCGACGGTAATACGGTGGGTGCCCGGTTTCAAATTCTTCGGCAAAACCGTTTTCCATAAATGCAGCGTGGCCGCCGGGCGGTCGATCCATCCCGGAAAATGATCTTTATACTTTTTTAAATATTCTGCGATAAAGGGGTCATTTCCTTTAAACCGTTTCATAACAACGGTTTTGTCCGTATCCAGTGTACAGGTTACCGTAGCCCCGGGGTCGGCATTGAATACGTTGGCAATGATGAACGTGGAATCCGGGCGGTTGACCGTGTCCTTTGGGGAAACGATATGTATCTGAAAATCCTGCGGCAGATTGGCCGGGTAAAAACGGTAGTCGAAACGATTATCCGTAAAAGTAAATAAATAAAACCCGTTGGGCGTGCCATCCAGGCAGTAACTAATGGGAATATCCCGTTCGTCTTTTGGCCCCGACCACCAGGCGCCGCAGCCCGCGCCCAGATTCATACGGTACAGTTTGGCCGCGCCCTGCCAGCCGGCGGAATCGGGCATTAAAAAATGCTCGGTAAAATGCATGTGCCCGCTGATAAACAGCAGGTGCCGCCGATCTTGAAGCAAAGCAAACAGTTTATCCCGGTTCACCACATTGACCGCATCGCCCTTATACATGGGGCTGAAAAAAGGAATATGCACGGCAATAACGATTAAATGATCTTCGGGAACGTAACGCAGGTCGTTGGCCAGCCAGGTTAATTGTTGATCGGTGAGGAATCCTTTGTAGCGTCCTCTTTTGTTTTTTACCGAATCCCAGCCGAAATACTGCACATCATCCATCACGATAAAATGCGTCTTGCCGTAGGTAAACGAATAATCCGCCGGGCCAAAGTAACGTTTGAATGTCTCTATCGAACCGGCATCGTTTTTGGCATGATAGTTCACATCGTGGTTGCCCAATACGTTGTACTGCGGGATGTTTAATACGGAAACTGTTTTTAAATAGGGCGGATAGGTTTCCAGATTATCATAGGCGATATCTCCGAGAGCCAGGTAAAAGTCGGCCGGAATCCCGCTCATCTGATTGACAATATCATCGCGGAAATAGGCCACTTCCTTATTGTCGCGCGGCTGGGGATCGCCTACAATCAAGGCGCGGATGGTGTCGGTTTCGTTCTGAGGATAAAGCGGAAAATTTATACGAGAGGGCAGGGGACCGGTAGGTTTTACGCCGGGGTATTTTAAGTAGTCCGGAGAACCCTGCGGCTGATGAATATAATAAAACCAAGGAATATTATATGTATTGAGCGGCGTGGCGTAACCGGCCGGTTTGCTGATAAACACGATCATCGGTTCGCGTGCCGGTAGAGCGTACTGCCCCTCGGCGTCGGTCAAAACCACCTCGCGCTGATTGGAAACCATTACACCGGCAATGCCCGGTTCGTCTTTATCCAACCGTCCGTTACGGTTCAGGTCTTCATACACCGTACCCCGTATTGTTTGAAGACTCTGCCCGAAAACAGCCCCGCAAAATAGCGGAGTCAGCATTAACAGAACATATTTTATCATCTGCCCTTCCCTCATGTAAAGTCAGGGCAAATGTAGGCAATTTATTATTTAATCAGCAAGCACTTTTTTTGTAATATCACCGAGGATGTACGCAAGCGGTATATGTAAATACCGGAGGCCAGATTACCGGCGCTCCAGGCAACGGTATGACGGCCGTATTTTTGGTATCCGGAGAACAACGTTTCAATTTTTTGCCCCTTTACGTTGTAAATGCTTAAATCCACCATATCGCTAAAAGGCAGAACATAGCCTATAACGGTGGATCCATTAAAAGGGTTGGGATAGTTGGGTAATAAGGCATACTTGCGGGGAGTCCTGGGAATGTCGTGCTTACCTTCCAGATCGTTTAATACCTGTAGAATAACCGGTGCCATTTCGATTGTTGTATTGGGCCATATTTGTTGGCGCACTATTTCATCCCCGTAGCCGTTTTTGTGGAACAGCAAGGAATCAAGGCGGGCCAGACTTTCGATTGTATAACTGCCGTCCTCTGCGGTAACAGCCTCCAATTTGCTGAAATATTGAAAAGGGGCGCTAAAATAAGCGGTTATCTGCACATCAGCCAAAGGTTGTTCATCCTGATCGTACACGAAACCGGTCAGGGTTCCTCTGCTGTCCGTTGTATCGTTGTATTCGCCTAAGGTCGGCGAAGCGTCAAAATAGCGGTAATACATTTGTTCCTCGTTCACAACTTCATCCCTGAAAGAGATAGACAACCCGGCTTCAGGCGCGAGGATATAAGGTTGTTCCACATTGCCGAGACGGATTTCATCCATCACACTGCCTGAAGGATCATGAAGCTGCAGAATGTCCCCATCGGGATTGATGAACAGGGGCGTTTCCATATTATCATTGATGATTACTGGCAGGTTACCGCTTTGGGTATAGCTGCTGATGTAGGAGGTATCCGTTAGAGTTGTTAAATACTGCCCGTCCTCCAATACCCATTGCTCGCTCATTTCCAGCTGCCACCCCAAAGGGTCTGTCAGATCGAGCAGCAATTCATTTAAATAAAAGCTTAGCAGGGGGTTGGACCGGACGTTTCCAACCAGTAAAAATAAAACCCCGATGCCTAACAAAACAAAACGTTTCATGGCTCGCTCCTTTCCCATTTAATTATAATATTTTTGGCCGGAAGAAACGACGTTTTTTTAGTATAATACAATGTAAAATCGCCAAAGTTGGTTATCCGATCGGTTTTTAAAGAAAGATGTTGTAAACGAAGGTTAGCTGGCAGGCGAATATTGTATTCCGCATATTCTAAAGCCCTGCCCCAGTTTTTTGTTGTGGTCAGAATGTATTCCATATATCCGAAAGGCGTACGCTGGCGATAGGAAACTTGAAAGATTATGATACTTTGACCGGGGCAGCTCAGGTTAAAACGAATGGCCTGTTTTTGTCTGCTAAAGGGAATTTCTTTATTCCCGCTAACAGACTTGACGGAAATATATTCGGGGAAAATGGGGAGCCGATTATTGATGACTATGGGATATAAAACAGGGATGTTTAGGGAACGGGAAGAAGGATTGCGAAAATAGTAGGTACCGGTAACCGTACAAATCGTATCTGAGATGTCAATCTCGATATTTTCACGAAAAAAATCCACCGGTTGTGCCGCCAGCATAAACGGCTTTGAGAAAATTCCCCCGATACATAGCAGAGCAAAGAGAATTTTCATTTTTTTACGTTTCGTATGGCCTCACGATAGCTGAGCGGCGCCATTTCATCCTTATAACGCTCACAAAACGCGAGCACGCGCTGAGGTTCCCGTTTGCTCCATTCACGCAAAACCCAGCCTATCGCTTTGCGGATAAAAAAATCCTGTTCTTTAAAATGATAGTGTAAAACGGTTTCCATATTATCCGGCCAGGGTTCTTTGTGGCGTACCGGAGTGATAAAGCGGACAAGCCCGGCCCGGCGTACCCATAGATGGTCATCGTCTTTCCATTGATCTACCAAAGGTACAAACTGCGGAAAACGGCGCAGATATTCGCCCAAAACGGGGTAGGCCAGCATATCGGTAACCGCCCAGCCGTCGCAGTCGCGGAACCATTTGTAAAAGCGGGTAAAATCTTCTTCCGTAAAAAGGTCGAGGCGTTTGGCCAGGAGAAAGTTGGAAAGCATGCGGGCGTCCCAAATTTCGGAGGCCCACAAATGGGCGCTGTAAATGAAAAGCGTGTCGTTATCGGTAATCTGTTTGGCCAGCCGATTGGCCAGTTTTCGCAGGTCGGGTGTGTCCCAGCCGTAAAAGGTAAGCCCGGACTTGTGATATTTTTTGTGGATGGGCGCCTTGTCCGGGTTACCCTGTTCTTTGATGATACGCAGTATTTTCTGCGTTGTAAACGATTCCATAGATCGTGCTCTATTTGAGCAGTATCATTTTTCTGGTTTTCGAAAAGCCCTTATCGGTGGTTAAGGTATAAAAATAAACGCCTGCTGGAAAGTTTTGCGCATTCCAATGTATTGTGTATTCTCCCGGGGATTGAAAAGCCGATACCAATTGCGCTACTTTCTTTCCTAAAATGTCATATACATTCAACTCCACATAACTATTGACTGACCCTTTCCGGGCTTTACTCCGGGCCGGAAGCTGATAGCGGATAGTTGTATTTGGGTTAAAGGGATTGGGATAATTCTGTGCGAGACGAAATTTGGAAACAGATGTGAGATTTTGGTCCAGAGCACTCACGGTATGCACCAAATTAAGATCATTTTCGTTATGATATACATAGGCGTTTTGATAAGCGGATGAATCGCCCCGTGCGTCAAAGCCGGAGCCGATAACGGAATAAATGGAATCAACGGCTACCGCACAGCCAAAATAGCCGAGCGAATCGATGTCAGCAGCCGTTTGCGTATCTTTCAGTACCCAGGACGTATCTTCTCTCAGGTAAGCAAAAACGGCCCCACTGTTACGGCCGCTCTCATCGCGACGAGGGACGCCCACCAGAGCGTAATCACCGTAAATTGACACGGCTCTACCGAATTCATCCCCATTGACATGATTGCTTAGTTTTAATTTGGACTGTAATTGCCAGGAACTGCCGTTAAAGAAAAAGATATAAGCGGCTCCCGTATCCGAAAAAGGTCCGTTCTGGTCATCCCCGATGGCTCCCAAAATAACATAATTCTGAAAAATATCCACAGAAATTCCAAGCTGATCATCATCGCTGGTTTGCTCACCGCTTAAAGCGACGGGGAAGAATTGTTCCTCTTCCACCCAGTCCGACCCGCTGCGCCGGAATAGATAGGCTGTACCGGTTGTACTTTCAAATCCGTTGTCGCGGCCCGGAGCTCCCACCGCAGCCGCATCGCCCTGAATGGCCACTGCCTTACCAAAACCCCAGCCGTAAGAGAGATTGTCCGGTTGTAATTGCGTTTGTTCCTGCCAGACTCCGCTTTGCCGTGAGTAAATAAAAGCAATGCCGCTGGCAAAATTGTACTGATCTGCACCGGCAATGATATAATCTCCGTCAATATCAATAGAAACGCCAAAATTATCTCCAATACCGATTATGCTTGGTACAAGAACAGCCTGCTGGCTCCAGGTGCTCCCGTTGTACTGAAAGATATAAATGGCGCCGGCGCCGTTTTGCCGGGAAGGTGCGCCCGCCACTATAAAGTTGCCCGAAATTGCGACCGATGAACCAAAGTTGTCGCCCGCATTACCACCGTAGGCTTTGATCATTTGAGTGGAATCCCAACCGCTGCCGTTAAAATGATATATGAACACAGCGCCGGCGTCCGTTCCGTTGCTATTATCGTTTTCCGGCGCGCCGACCACTGCCCATTCTCCGGAAATAGCGACGCTTTGTCCGAAATGGCTGTTATCATTAGGGCCGCTTAATTTTTGTTCCGCTCGTAACGAGAAAATAAAAACGAATACAATCAAAAAGCCCAGAGAGTATGTTTTCTGAAAATTCATCCTTACCTCCTTATTATAATATTTACGTTTTTCTTAAAATATCCGTAACCGTTCAATTTGAGTGAGAAGAAATGATGTAAATTACAGCGGATTAACCATTATGATTACGCTAAGCAAATCACCCGGTGTAAATAGTGATGAAGATCAAATTATAAAAATAATTTATTGCGCTGCAACCAAATCCTGCCCACTAATGATTTTCGAAAGGATGACCGTCTTTGTGAAAATCCGGTTGATAGAAAAAAGGCGCGCTCATTTCCTGCCGGAAACCGTTGGTCATGCCCAACTCTTCCAAAATATCGGCCGCCTTTCTGTACCTCGAATAGGTGATGCCCCGTGATAGTAAGGGTATGCTTTCGGCACGGTGGGTTGGATAATACTGGGACATCAAACTAATAGCTGCTTCCGGGCTAAGTTCTTTGGCAATCCAGCGTAAAACCTTTTCCGTGTTCGCCAAATCGTTGGGTAAAATAAGATGCCGGATTAACAACCCTCGCCAGGCAATGCCGTTTTTATCTACAACCAGATTTCCCACCTGGCGGTACATCTCTTTTACGGCTTCTTTGGCAATGATGGTGTATCCTTTGGCCTGCGAGTAGCGCATGGCAATGGCGTCGTCAAAATATTTGAAATCAGGCAGGTAAATATCCACAATTCCATCCAGCAAACGCAGTGTCTTAAGGGAATCGTAACCGTTGCTGTTGTACACAATGGGTACATGCAGGCCAAGGGGAACGGCCTCGTAAATAATACGCACCATTTGCGGAACAAAATGAGACGGTGAAACAAAGTTGATGTTGTGTACGCCATACCGGTTTTGTAAATCCACGATGGCTTGAGCCGCTTCTTTAAAATCCGTAACAAACGATTTGAAATAAGCCCTGTCCTGACTGATTTGCCAATTCTGACAATAGACACAGCGTAAATTGCAGCTACCGAAAAAAACAGTTCCGGAGCCGTTGCGGCCTGAGAGTACAGGCTCCTCACCATGATGGTCGCATATCGAAGTAATATAGGGCAGGTAGCCGGCCCGGCATACACCCTCTTTGTCTTCCATACGGTTTACTTTGCAGCCGCGCGGACAAACCGTACAGGAATAAAGCAGCTCTTCCAGCGCTTCCAGCCGCTTCTTAAGTTCGCCGGATTCGAATAATTTTAAATAGGATGCTTTCATAGAGCAAGGAAATGGATTAATATATTGATGAATTGATGAATTAATGGATTATTGGAGTGTTAGAGTAATGAGTTAATAGTTATTAAGTTATTGGTTGTTGAGTTATTAGCCGCGGCCTGGGACCGCCAATCCAGCTAATTCAACAATTCATCAATTCACTAATCCATACATCCACCAATGTTCAATTACAACACTTCGCCACTCCAACACTCCATCATTCCGCGTTGTTCTTTTTCCAGCCGATTTCCCAACAGGATACAACTTTATCATTTTCTATCAGAAACCCCTTATTGTGGTAATGTTGGTCATCGATTTTTCGGAAAGACTCGCTGCCGCGTTGACCGTCAGATGTTTGGAAGAGAGAAAAAATCGTATCGCCCACTACCACAAAATGGCCTTTTGTCGGTCCCAGAGCCATATTCAGCGCTGTCCAGGACAAAAATGGTTGTTCCGTTTCCGGTACGTCGATTTGATAACGATTCATAATTTGCACCGGTTCCTTTAATTGCATTTCCAAAAAGCTTTCTGCGATCCAACTGTTTTTTACGTGTCGAATATCCATTTGTCCGTTTACTTCAATATCCTGGCGATTTTCGTCGCTAAAAATACCGTTTGCTTTCCAGACACCTTCCTGATATAGAAATGTGTGTTTCATTATAACCTCAGCTTTTTTAGTTTTAAAGCGCGTTTATCCGTTTCCGGTAATTTGTAGTTGTATTCATAAAGAGCCGATTCCCAATCGCCGTAAGAAGGATTGGGTAATACAATCCATTTGGTTCCCCAATAATCCCTGTAATCCTTAACCATTTTATGACGTTGAGCGGAAGGAGCTTTGGTGAATCCGCTGGCAAAGTCTCCGTTATTGTCGCCAATAAGCAACAGGATTCGATAGTTTTCGGCAATCTTATGCCGTCGAGGCCCTTTGTCGCCGGTATCCGTCCGGGTAATGACCGTTTCAGTTTTATCGCTAAGGGGAAAACCCGCCTTCTGAAGATTCCTACGGGTCGCTTCGGTTAGGTGCTGGCGACGATTGGTAAGGTAAAAAACCGTTACACCCTTTTCCGCCGCATAATTGCAAAATTCCACGGCACCGGGTACGGCTTCGGCCCTGGCCTCATTACACCATTTATCCCACAGCGTATTCGAAAATGAGGCGTTGTTCAGGATTAGATTAGCTTCAAATGGCGAATTATCCAAAACGGTTTCGTCCACATCCAGAATTACCGCCGGGGGCAGTTGTGCGTAATCCCCGGTTTGTTCCAGTGCGGCAGTCCAGTTTTTATCAGCCAGCGCCTTATCCAGTAAATTTTGGGCGATTTTGTAAGCCTGCAAGGCGGATGCTTCATATTCCGAAGATTGCTGCATCCACAGAACCGCATTCAGCAAGTCATTTGGACGGGAGCTTTGTTCCGAACAACCGATAAACAGGGAAACAATGAATACCGTGATTAAAATGAGCGGTTTTCGCATATTCTCTCCTAAAATATAATGAATTTATAATCTGATGCTCTTTATTTATGATGGTCCAATATATTAAGAATTTCCTCTTTGCCGTACAACGGCCCCTGACCGATGCCCGGACACTCCTCTTTCGTTCTTTGCCAGGTATGCCTGTTTTTCAGATTCTCCGGCCAGAAGGGATAGGCGCGGCATTGAGCCGGCCGTTCTTCGTAGATGAGGCACTGCTGTTCTTCCAGAAAAACACAGTGGTCATTTTCTCCGTTGGCCAGAATAAGCCGGTCATCCATTTTTCTGGTGAAATGTAGTAAAAATTCGTCTGATTCCATTTCCAGGTATCGGGCGGCTTTTTCAACTTCCTGTTCGCTGATAAAAACAAACCCATCCGGGCGTTCGCAACAAGCCGAACAACTCTCTATACATCGAAAATAGGTTGGCTTAACACTTGTTAAGTTATTAAGATTAATTTTAATGTCCTTTGGCTTATGGGAATAAATGAATTTCCATTTATTGTTTAGGCTAATATAAACCGGCAGACGGATTGAGTCCAAATGAAATCTATACGAAAATTTGATTCCCTGCCGTTAATTCGATATATTTGCCGCTTTTAAATTGAATGAGGAGAAGGTAACTATGATAAAGAATCTTCTGGAAGGAAAAAAGGGTATAATCTTTGGCGCCCTTAATGATAAATCGATTGCCTGGAAAGTGGCGGAAAAGGCCTATGAACAAGGCGCCCGGTTCGTTTTGACCAATGTACCGGTGTCTATCCGAATGGGCACCATAAATGAGCTGGCCGAAAAAACGGAATCCACCGTTATCCCCGCCGATGCCACTAAGGTGGAAGACCTCGAAAACCTGATCACGAAATCGATGGAAATATTGGGCGGTAAACTGGATTTTATGCTGCATTCCATTGCCATGTCGCTCAATGTCCGTAAAAAGCGGCCGTACAATGATTTGGATTATAATTATCTGCAAAAGACGTTGGATATCTCTGCCATATCTTTTCATAAGTTGCTGCAAACCTCATATAAACTGGATGCCATCAATGAGTGGGGATCGGTTGTGGCACTTTCGTATGTTGCCGCTCAGCGTACGTTGTACGGTTACAACGATATGGCCGACGCCAAAGCGCTGCTGGAATCAATCGCCCGGAGTTTCGGTTATATTTACGGACGGGAAAAGAAGGTGCGTATCAACACCATTTCGCAGTCGCCAACGGTTACCACGGCCGGCAGCGGCGTGAAGGGCTTGGATAAACTGCTGGATTTTTCCGAGCGTATGTCGCCGCTGGGCAATGCCACGGCCGAGGAATGTGCCAATTATGCGATTACATTATTTTCCGATTTGACCCGTAAAGTAACCATGCAAAATCTCTATCACGACGGCGGATTTTCCAGCATGGGTATGAGCCTGCGGGCCATGAGCCAGTATGAGAAAAGTTTTGATGTAAAAGATTAGATTTTTAGTTATCAGTTATCAGTACAAAGTTACTAAGTTATTAAGTTATTGGGTTATTGGATTAAACATAGGCTTTTGGCTGTTAGCTATTGGCTGTTGGTTATCAGTTCTTAAATCGTTAATCGTTAATCGATATTCAGAATTCCGGTCTTTTGGCGGTTGGCTATAGGCTATTGGCTGTCAACCTCTGTTCCCTGAGCTATGCTTGTCCCGACTTGTCGGGGTCGAAGGGTGTGTCATAGTTCGACGTAGCTCACTATGACACTATGTCGTTACTTTGCGCCTTTATATTCTTAATTACTCTTTTCCCAGCATCCAGTATCCAGTTTCGAGTTTCCAATTTCTATTTTCGTGTTACTTTGTGCCTTTGTCCCTTTGCCCCTTTGTGCCTATTTATTCGTAATTCGTAATTAAACAATTCGTAATTGACTTATCGTCTCCTGCCGCATCTTCTCATTTTGCTTGCATTCCACCCAATCCTTTTCTAATCTATTCCCATGAAGCGGGTTATTTTGCATGTGGATATGGACGCCTTTTTTGCCGCGGTTGAACAGCGCGACCATCCCGAATATCGTGGCAAACCGGTTATCGTAGGCGCCGACCCGAAAGGCGGAAAGGGGCGCGGCGTGGTTTCCACCTGTTCATACGAAGCGCGCGAATACGGCGTGCATTCGGCCATGCCCATTTCTCAGGCCTATAAACTTTGTCCGCACGGAATCTATGTGTATCCCAACGGTAAGCTTTATCAACAGGTCAGCCGGGAAATATTCGATATCTTTTATGAATTTACCGACGCCGTCGAACCCCTTTCCATCGATGAAGCCTTTCTGGACGTAACCGGAAGTCAGAAATTGTTTGGCACTGGCGAGCAGATCGCCCGCTTAATTAAACGGCGCATTAAAGAAAAAGAAGGGTTAACCGCTTCGGTGGGCGTGGCGCCCAACAAATATCTGGCTAAGATTGCCTCCGATCTGGAAAAGCCGGACGGCCTGGTGGTGGTGGATGCGCAGCGGATTGCCGAATTTTTGCATCCTTTGGATATTTCGCGCTTGTGGGGTGCCGGGAAACACACTCAGGAAAAATTACGGAATATGGGTATTCATACCATCGGCGACCTGGCGGCGTATCCGCGCGATGTGCTTAATGCAAAGCTGGGCAAAATGGGCGCCCATTTTTATAAACTGGCTCACGGCATTGACGAACGGCCGGTGGTTTACGGGGAGGGCGTTAAATCGGTGAGCAATGAGCATACTTTTAACGAAGATGTACTGGACGAGGAAGCCCTTTTGCAAACGCTTCTGCGCCTGAGTGAAAAAGTAGGTTATCGTTTGCGCAAAAAGGGATTAAAGGGACGAACCATTCATCTGAAACTCCGTTACGATAATTTCAGCACAATAACACGTAATAAGACACTACCCGTAAATGTTGACAGTACACAAAAAATATTTGACACTGTTCAGCGACTTTTTAAGAAAAACTACCAGACCGGACGACGCGTACGCTTATTGGGTGTGGGAGTAAGCGGTTTTGGTGAACAGGCAGGCGGCGAGCAGCTTTCCCTTTTTGAAGGGGAACCGGCGGCGCGTAGCGAGTTGGACCGTCTTCAGGATATCCTTGCCGATCGTTTCGGTAAAAAAATAATCAGCCGGGCCGAAAGTTTGTTGAAAGAGAAAAATAAAAAACACAAATAACAGATAATATCCCGGTCAGAAGTGACAAATACATCGCAAAAAAAGACCCATTCCAAGCAACTGTGCAATTATTGGATTATTAATTTTTGTAATTTATTTGTTATTTGGCGCTTGATTTTTGGAATTTCCCAAACGGCTTACAAATAAAAATGCGTCTTCACTTTAACAAAGCGAAGACGCAATAGCCTCTCATCCAAGAATTTCTATCCGAAAATTCCCTTCAAAATATAATAAAATAAAATCGCACCTGCAGCACCCACGGGAATGGTAATCACCCAGGAAATAATGATATCGGTGATGGTGCGTAAATTTAAAGCGCCAATTCCGCGAGCCAGCCCTACGCCTAAAACGCCGCCTACCAGCGTATGTGTGGTACTGATCGGCAAACCCAGCTTGGAAGCAATTACAATCGTTGTCGCCGCGGCAAATTCGGCGGCAAAACCGCGGGTGGGCGTAAGCTCGGTAATTTTTTTACCGATGGTTTCCATTACCCGCCAGCCCCAGGTAGCCAGGCCGATGATAATGCCGACGCCGCCCATACCCAATATCCATAATGGCACCTGGGCTTTCATGGTGACCAGACCGGTGTTTAAAATAGACACTACGGCGGCCAGCGGACCGACGGCATTGGCCACATCATTTGCGCCGTGCGCAAAGGCGACAAAAGCCGCGCTCAGAATTTGCAGATAGACGAAAATCCGTTGAACGGTTTTAAACTCCGCGCTGCTACGTTCCACCTGAACCTGCAAATTGGCTGTATCGTTAACGGTTTTCAATTCGCTTAAGATGCGGTCGGCTTCCAGCTTCAAACCGCCTCTGGCGTTTTGCACCACACGGGTTAAATGTTTAATGGCGCTTTGTAAGCTTTTTACTACACTGGCAGGTTGTTTTTCTTCCACAACCTCTTCTTCGGGTAATTCATTTATATTACGAACCAGAAAATGACTGATGACAGCAGCAATAAACCCGACAATCACGGCGATACCGAAAGCCTCTCCAAAACCCAAATCGAGATGTAGATTCTTTAAACCCTTAAAAACCAGCGCTAAGGTTAAAATGATGAAAACGGTGAAGACCAGCGGTGGCACAATTTTCTTAGCCGCCCGTATGGGGTTATCCTGAAAATAGATACGTCTTCTCAAAATGGAAAAGATGATAAAGGCAATAGAACCGCTCAAAAGAGGCGAAACCACCCAGCTGGCCACGATAGAAGCGACTTTGCCCCATTCCACCGAATGAAAGCCGCCCACAACCGCGCCAAAACCGATAACAGAACCGACAATGGAATGTGTAGTGGAAACCGGCCAGCCGAAGTAGGTGGCAATTTGCAGCCAGATAGCTGCCGCCAAAAGCGCACCGATCATCCCGAATACCAGATCCATCGGCGTGTTGGCAAAAACCTCAGGGCTTATTATGCCTTTACGTATGGTTTCGGATACATGTGTGCCGACAAAAAAAGCGCCGGAAAATTCCAGAATAGCCGCTAAAATTACCGCCCGTTTTATAGTTAAGGCACCGGAACCGACGGAGGTCCCCATGGCATTGGCCACGTCATTGGCGCCTATGCTCCAGGCCATGTAAAAACCGAAGGCAATCGCTAATAATAATAGTATCGTCTCAATTCCCATTTTATTCTCCGAGAAATTCGCGTAAGAATACGTTGTTCATTTATTTTAAATCCAGTACCATGCGTACCCGATTAGCCAGTTTTTCCGATGTGTTGCTCAAGGAAGACATTGTCCGGAAAATCTGAATCCATAAATAAAAACTGGTGTATGGCAGTTTGGCTTCCATCGAAAATAATTTTTTGAGCATTCCGGCCTGAATGATGTCCACTTCGTGCTCGATCAAAGCTACATTATCCACCATCTTACAAACCAGTTCGGCCTCTTTGCCCCCGAAAGAAACCTCCACCAGCTCATTGAGCTGTTTCAAAATTAAATGCGCCTCTTCCACACACTGGATATTTTTATCGATAAACTTTTTCAGATCGTCCTTTAATTCCGGCAATGGCTCCAGCTTTTTAAGGGTGAAGAGTACCGCCGTATCCTCGGCTTTGTCAGCGATGGTATCCTGCAATGAGAGGATGTCCAATAAATCGGCCCGATTGATGGCCAGAAAAATGCCGCGCGGAAGATTATTGCGGATTTCATTTTTGGTCAGATCAGCCAGGTGCTCCAGTTTGGATATTTCTTTGGCTAATGTATCAATCTGTTCATAATCCGCTTGGGTATATGCATGATATAAATCATCCATTTTATGGACGCATTCCACCACCCGTTCCATGTGCTCCTGCAAAGGAAGGAAGGGGGAACCGCGAAAAAGATTGGCAATAGCTCGCATGTGTCACTCCTGCTTTAATACGTTTTTCTGTTTAAAACCCTTGGTTTACAAAACAATTATTGGAATTTTTTTTGTTTTTTTCAAGAAGAAAAATATTCTACGATACTAATTTACAACTATTAGGATATTAATAAAAGAAGAAATTTAGCATGGAAAGAAAATATGTTTACCGGAAAGTGAACCTGAATGAATTATTCATCCTGATGAAAAAAAGCAAACACTTTTTCCGCCGTTGATGTCGGCAAACCGCCTTCTTCTATTAAATCCTTTACCGATGCGGTGGCAATATTTTTAACGGAACCAAATCGTGCCAAAAGCCGCGCTCGCCGTTTGGGGCCAATCCCTTCAATCTGATCCAGTTTGGAAGTGAGCGTACGTTTCCTGCGGCGCTGACGGTGAAAGGTAACCGCAAAACGGTGCGCCTCATTTCGGATTTGTTGTAACAATTTTAAAGCAGATGATGTATGAGGCAGCATCTGGGCGTCGGAAATGCCCGGCAGGAAAACTTCCTCCAGTCTTTTCGCCAGTCCGATGATTGGCTGATCGTGCAATTCCAACTCGGCTAATACAGCCAATGCGCTGGAAAGCTGTCCTTTGCCGCCATCCACCACGATTAAATCGGGTAAGGGCTTTTTCTCGCGCAGCAAACGGGAGTAACGGCGTTTAATGACTTCGCGCATCATGGCAAAATCGTCCGGTGTGTCTTTTATTTGTATTTTGAATTTGCGGTATGCGCTTTTTTTGGGTTTGCCGTCCACAAAACAAACCATCGAAGCTACTGGATCGCTGCCCTGAATATTGGAAATATCGAAACATTCCATGCGCCGCGGCGGACGGGGAAGCCGTAAATCGCGCTGGAGCGCCTTAATGGCGTGGGGAATATAATCTTTAGCTTTCAGCTTTTGCAGCTTGAGTTCTTCCATAAGATAGCGGGCATTTTTTAACGCCATTTCCACCAGTTTCTTCTTTTCGCCGATACGAGGTACAATTACACGGACTCGTCTTCCGGAGCGATTGCCGAGCCAGTTTTCGATGGCCGCGCCGCCCTCAAGATTTTGTTGTACGAGGATCTCCTGCGGAATATCGTCGCTGCCGAAATAGTAGTTATTGAGGAAATCTTCTGCCAGCTCGTTCTCTTCCTTCCATTCCGCTTTGGAAATATAACGGTGCAGGCGTCCGATCACTTTACCTTCGCGGATGCGGAACAGAACGGCGCAGGCGTCATTCTCTTCTTTTACCACAGCAACTATGTCGCGGTCCCGAAAATCATTTTGGACGATTTTTTGACTGTTGCGGTAGTTCTCCAAGGCCTCCAATCGGTCGCGCAGCAAGGCGGCTTCCTCGTATTCCAGCCGATCCGCATGGGCCTGCATCTCGCTGCGCAGCTCGTTAGCCAACTCGCCGGTTTTCCCCTCCAGAAAGCGGCGCACCCGGCGGATCATTTCGTTGTAATCCTCTTTACTTTGCAAACCCTGACAGGGGCCGCGGCATTTTTTAATATAGTAGTCCAGGCAAAGAGGCACTTTCTTGGCGCGAATGGTTTCTTCATTTAAATCAAATTTGCAGGAACGGATGGTAAAAATACGTTGCAGCGTTTTTAGAGTGAATCGGACGTCTTTCACATTGGTGTATGGGCCAAAATAACGCGAACCGTCCCGTACCAGTTTACGGGTGATGAAAACTTGCGGGAAGTCCTCATTGGTAATGCGAATGTAGGGGTAGCTTTTATCGTCACGATAGGTCACATTGTAGCGGGGTCGATGTTCCTTAATAAGATTGTATTCCAGAATCAACGCTTCCACTTCGGAATCGGTGATGATCCATTCCAAATCGCTCACCCGGCGCATTAAGGCTTCCAGCTTAGGATGAAAAGGGCGCGATTTCTGAAAATAGGAACGCACCCGGTTGCGCAGCACCCCGGCTTTACCCACGTAAAGAATAGTGCCCTTGCGGTCTTTGAACAAATAACATCCCGGTTTGGCGGGAAGGTTATCCAGCTTTTCCTTTAGCGTCATAGTATTCCGAAATTAGTTTCATTAAAAACAAAAGTCAAAAAGGAGATAACCACTGAGACCACAGAGTTCACAGAGAAAAAATTAAGAAAAAAAATCTCTGTGCTCTCGGTGTTCTCTGTGGTTCAATGTTTACAATATAATACGTTTGATGCCGTTTTTTAGGACGCGAACGTTGAAATTGATGATAAATCCCAGATGTAATTTTGTGAGTTTAAAATAGGTTAATAACTGCGCTTCGTGAATAGGAAGAATCTTGTCCACAGCTTTGAGTTCCAAAATAATGCGATTGTCAATCACGAAATCGGCCCGGAAAGCGCAGTCAATACGAGTGTTTTTATAACGCACGGGAATCGGTTTCTCCATTTCAAAAGGTATATCGGCGTGCGAAAATTCATAAGCCAGACATTGCTGATAAGCTGTTTCCAGCAACCCCGGCCCTAATTGGCGATGTACCTCTATAGCCAGACCGATTACTTTCCCCGTCAAAGCATCAAGCTCATCCTTTTCCATTATATAATCCTTCTTGTTGGGAAAAGAATTATAAAAAAACCGCAGAGAACACCGAGACCACAGAGTAAAAAATAAAGAAAGAAAAAATCTCTGTGTCCTCTGTGCCCTCTGCGGTTAAATCAGAAATTACAGACTGTCTATAATGCTGTTTAAAGTTGCGCTGGGGCGCATCTCTTTTTCTACTTTGGTCTCGTCGGGGAAATAGTAACCGCCGATGTCCACGGCTTTGCCCTGCGCTGCCAGTAATTCATCGGCAATTCGGGCTTCGTTTTGTTCAAGCTGCTCGGCTACAGGTGCAAATCGTTCTTTCAGTTCTGTGTCTTTTTTCTGATCGGCTAAGGCGCGCGCCCAATACATTGTCAGATAAAATGTACTGCCGCGGTTGTCCAGCTCGTTCACCTTGCGGGAAGGCGTTTTGCCGTTTTCCAGATATTGGCTGATGGCCTCATCCAACGTTTCGGCCAGAACGGCTGCTTTGGCGTTGCCGGTTTTTTCGGCAATCATTTCCAGGGAAGGCACCAGAGCGCAATACTCGCCCAAAGAGTCCCAGCGCAAATGCCCCTCCTTAACGAATTGCTGCACATGTTTAGGCGCCGATCCGCCGGCACCGGTTTCGAACAGGCCGCCGCCCTTCATCAAAGGGACAATGGACAGCATCCGGGCGCTGGTGCCCAATTCCAGAATGGGAAACAAATCGGTCAGATAATCACGCAATACATTGCCGGTAACGGAGATGGTGTCCTCACCGCGACGTATGCGTTCCAAAGAAAAACGCATAGCCTCCACCGGACGCATAATGCGGATATCCAAACCGTTCGTATCATGTTCTTTTAGATATTCTTTTACCTTTCCTATAATTTGCGCGTCGTGCGCGCGACGATCATCCAGCCAAAATATGGCGGGAGAACCGCTGACCCTAGCGCGGGTTACAGCTAATTTTACCCAGTCGCGAATCGGTGCGTCCTTTGCTTGGCACATACGGAAAATATCGCCCTTTTCCACCGCTTGTTCCAACAAAACCGTACCGTTTTCATCAACAGCGCGGATGACGCCTTCTCCCTGCGCTTCAAAGGTTTTGTCATGCGAACCGTATTCTTCGGCTTTCTTGGCCATCAACCCCACATTGGACACGCTGCCCATTGTGGCCGGATCAAACTGACCGTTGCGCTGGCAATCTTCGATCACTTCCTGATAAATGGTGGCGTAACTGCGGTCGGGAATCATGGCCAGGGTGTCCTGCAGTTGGCCTTCCTTGTTCCACATTTTACCGCCGTCGCGGATGACCACTGGCATGGAAGCGTCGATGATAATGTTATTGGGCACATGAAGGTTGGTAATGCCCTTGTCGCTGTCCACCATAGCCAAATCGGGACGTTTCTCATACATCGCGTTGATATCGGCTTCGATTTCCGCTTTTTTATCGGCCGGCAGACGATCCAGCTTGGTCAGCACATCGGCCAGACCGTTGTTGACATTGGCGCCGATTTCCTTCAGGGTTTCGGCATGTTTTTCCAGAGCCTCTTTGTAATAAACCGATACGGCGTGGCCGAACATGATGGGGTCGGAAACCTTCATCATGGTGGCTTTTAAATGCAGAGAGAGCAGAATGTCGTCCTTTTTGGCTTCTTCTATTTTTTGCGCGTAAAAATTACGCAGCTCGCGCACACTCATCACCGCTGCGTCCAATACTTCGCCTTGCTGCAAAGGCAGACTTTCCTTCAAAACGGTTGTCGTACCATCCTTTGTAACAAACTCGATTTTAGCTTCGCAGGCTTTATCCAGGGTGACGGATTTTTCACTGCCGTAGTAATCGCCTTTTTCCATGTGACCTACGCGGGTTTTTGAACCGCTTTCCGGCCAGGGCTTCATCATTTTATGCGGGTTCTTTTTGGCAAAGCGTTTAACGGCGGCGGCAGGACGGCGATCCGAATTGCCTTCGCGCAGAACGGGATTAACCGCCGAGCCGAGTACTTTGGAAAAGCGTTTTTGCAGCTCTTTTTCTTCATCGTTCTTCGGTTCTTCGGGATAATCCGGGATATCGTACCCTTTTTCCTGCAATTCCTTTATGGCCGCCTGCAACTGAGGAACGGATGCGCTGATATTAGGCAGCTTGATAATATTGGTATCGGGATGCTGGGTGAGATCGCCCAGCTCATGCAGGGCGTCCGCAACTTTTTGTTCGGGTTTTAATCGCTCCGGGAAGTTGGCCAGGATACGGCCGGCCAGTGAAATATCCTTTGTTTCCACTTCGATGCCGCTGCCTTTGGTAAAGGCTTTAACCACCGGCAGAAGCGCAAAACTGGCTAAGTAGGGCGCCTCATCGGTTTTTGTCCAGAAAATTTTTAATGTCTTCATGACCTGTCCTCGATTCATATTTATGTTCAACAACATTGAAATTTTTTAAAAAAAGTCTATAAAAAAAACAAACAACAAGTTAAAGAAGATGAAGCATAAGATGCAACTACGGCAGGGAAAAATGTGATCGTATCTGATGCCATTTTATTTTTCGAACGAAGTTTGAAAAACGGCACCCAATTTTCATAATTATCATTTTGAATATGAAAAATTTAAATCCTTATAAATAAACGTATTGACATCAATTTATTTTGGGCAGTATTGAAAATCAATTTATACCAACAACCAACCATCCGCGGGCATCGGTCACGCCCGATTTTCAAACGGTTTACTCAAATTATATTTTTGTTGACTTAGGGCGTTATTATATTAAATTTTGTCAACATCATATTATTAGCCTGCTTTTTCTACCACATGTATAAAGCGGAGGATATATGGCCAATCTTTGTACCGATGCCGGACACGGCGGCAGCGACAGCGGCGCTGTGTGGGAAGGAACCGAGGAAAAATCACTCAATCTCCAATATACCCTGGCGCTCAATGAGGAATTACGAAACCGGGGCCACAAAGTTTTAACCACACGAAAATCGGATAATCCCGCGCCGCCCCTGATGGATCGCTGTCGATTGATAAACGCCCATCACAAAAATAAAGCGCCAGAGTTTGACTTGATTATCTCTTTGCATTGTAATGTGGCTGCAAAAAGAAATGAAGCGACCGGCATCTATGAACCTTTGGAAAATGTAAAGGGTTTTTATGCCATTTACAGCGCAGCATCGCAACGGGCTTTTCAACTGGCTTCGGCTATTGCGCAAAAAGTTGGCGCAAATGATATAGAATTACGTCATAATGGTATGCTTACCACCATCCAACTGGGCCGCACGCTGGCCTGGATACATCGCACCCTGCCGCCGGCGGTTCTGCTGGAAATGGGTTTTATGACGAATGCGCAGGAACTAAAGCGGTTAAAGGACGCCGCTTACCGGAAAACAATGGTAACGGCCATAGCCGATGGCATAGAAGCGTATTTAAATCAATAAATAGGGGAAAAATAGTATGCATGAGGAAAGAGGCAAACCAAGCACCTGGTTGTTAAGAAATTCCAAAGGCTTCCCGGATTTTCTTTTTACCATCTTAACCTATTCCATGATTTTGCTCATCTTTGTTTCGCTTGTCTGGATTGCATTTGCTGTTTTGTCTTTCATTTATGCCGGTAAACCGCAGGCGGTTACCCTGCTCAAAATTATGGAAAGTATGAAGACCGGGCTTATCTCTCTGGCCGGGGTCATCTTCGGGCTGGCAGGCAGCTATACCGTACGCCGCTTCAAAAAAGACGACCACTATGTGCAAAAGATGACCAGCGAATTCAATATAGAAAAACAGTTGGCAGGAAAAGGAAATATGGTGGCGGACGGATTAAAACTGGTGGATAACAGCGAGGATATCTGATAACAAAATGGAAAAATACAGCCTGCAAAATTACCCATTTAAAAATACTAAATGCTAAGTACTATGTACTCTGTACTTGACTAAGAAAGGAAAATTATGGGCTTTATAGATTGGACCACAGTCCGCGATGTTGCTATCATTTTGATTCCCGTGCTTATTGCCATTATCCTCACCTGGAAATTTGTGGTGCCAAAGCGGCCGGTTCTGGGGATTGGTCTTGCTTTAGGGGCGGGGCTGCTGGGCGCATTTTTTGTGAATCGTCGTTTAAAAAAGGCGTTCGACGCCGAAAAGACGATAGCCGAGCACAACGAAATGATGGCCAAGTTCAAAGAAAAACAAAAGCAGCGTTTTGAAACGGTTATGGCTAATAAAAAAGTGATCGAAGAGTTGGAAAAACAAAAGAAAAAATTGGAAAAGAAAGGCGAAAAATACGCCACGGAAGTGGAACTCTTAAATAAGGAAATCGAAGAACGGACGGAATTAAACAAAAAAGTTCTGGCCGATTCGGATGAATTTCTCAAATCCATAGAGGAACGGCGCACATCGATTGATGATTTGCTCAAACGGTATGAAGCGGATGGCGCTGTTTCGAGCACCCATGAAACGGAACCTGAGATCCCGAATCGGGGCACGCCGGATAATCCGGATATAGAAGTGGATGGTTTTCGATTACTGGAGGGTTAGTTATGGTTCTGGTCGAATTCTCGATGTTTCCCACCGATAAAGGCGAAAGCGTCAGCCAATATGTGGCACAGCTTATTGATATTATCGACTCCAGCGGAATCACCTACAAACTTACACCGATGGGCACCATTATGGAAGGTAGTTGGGACGAAGTTTTTGGCGTGATCGGCCGTTGTTTTAAGAAATTGGAATCCCAATCGAACCGCATTACCACAATTATTAAAGTGGATTACCGCCGAGGCAGCGCATCCCGCATGAAATCCAAAGTGGAAAAAATACAAAATCTTCTGGGGCGGGAAATACAAAAAGGATAGCCTGGCCGATTGCTCCCATACCGATTGGAAAAATTAAACCGACCATCCTGTTATTTTTCATATTCGTTACTCCGGTTAACACACTGTAAGGTATTCCTCTTCCGGACGACTAAAAATTCCTAATGTTGCGCATTAACCTATTGCATTAATTTAGTGGAAAAATATTGAAAGAAAATCAATCACAACAGTGGCTATATGTAGGTCGTGAGAATCCTACACATTTGGCAAAAGCGCGGAGCCAGCTTCACCGGGCTGTTCAATTGGTAGCTGCTGTTGGATAGTCTTTTCTGTGCTACGCCATAAAAGCCTGCCAAAAATTGTTAAGCTGAAACCCAATTATTCACCGAAGGGAAAATACTTTAATGTCCACAAATTTATCCATAGCCGATACGGCTATTCTCGAGCGTTTTGAAGAAATCCTTTTAGCCCGGCCGGTTCACAAAAACGCATTTATTACGGATGTGCAAAACGGGTTGTCCGCCAGCCCCAAAACGCTGCCCTGCATTTATTTTTACGACGAGCGGGGCTCGCAATTGTTTGAAGACATTTGCCGCCTGCCCGAATATTATTTGACCCGCTGTGAAGCGGAAATCCTGCGGCAGCATTCCCGGGAAATTGCCGCATCCTTTCCCGCCGATACCTTGTTGGTGGAACTGGGCAGCGGCAGCTCGGTCAAAACGCGCTATCTTCTGGAAGCTTTTATGGAACGGCACGGACAGGCTTTATACAATCCCATAGACATTTCCCATTCCATTTTGCGGCAAAGTGCCCTGGAATTGCTGGCCCATTATCCGGAACTAAAAATAACCGCCGTGGCCGCCACCTATCAGGAAGGGCTGCGCCGGATAACCGATATCCCGGCCAGAACACGTCTTATTATGTGGCTGGGCTCCAGTATCGGTAACCTTGGCAGGCAGGAAGCGGTAGAATTTTTAGGTCAACTGCGCGGCATTATGAAGCCGCAAGACCACCTGCTCATCGGAATTGATCTGAAAAAAGATATAAATATACTGAAACCGGCTTATGATGATGCGCAGGGTGTAACAGCGGCTTTTAATCTGAATGTCCTGGAACGTATGAATCGGGAACTGGTAGCGGATTTTGACCTGAACGCTTTTGCCCATCTTTGCCGGTATAATGAAGAACAGGGGCGCATCGAGATGCATATTCTGAGTTTGAAAGATCAAATCGTCCGTTTCAGGCAGCCGGCCTTTCGAGTGGCTTTTGATCAGGGGGAAACCATTCACACGGAAAATTCGCATAAATACGCACCCGCTCAAATACAGACCCTGGCCCGGCGATCCGGTCTGCGGATCGTAAAGCAATGGTTCGATTCGCGAAAATGGTTTAGCCTGAATCTGCTGGCTGCCAGTGAATAGATGAATTGCATCTTAAAAACTTTAAAAAGGAATTATTATGACACTAAACATTCCGGTTTTTTACGGCAGCGTCCGCCGCGACCGACAGGGGATTAAAGCGGCGCGATTTGTGATAAGCGAGCTGAAAGCGCGCGGGCACAGCCCCGAGTTGATCGACGCAAAGGAGTATGATTTCCCATTGCTGGATTGGATGTATAAAGAATATCCCGCCGGGCAGGCGCCCCCTAAAATGGAAGAGCTGGCCCAAAAAATAAAACAGGCCGACGCTTTTGTGGTGGTCAGCGGGGAGTACAATCACAGCATTCCCCCGGCGCTGAGCAATTTGATGGATCATTTTCTGGAAGAGTATTTTTTCCGGCCGTCGGCTATTGTCTGCTATTCCGCCGGAGCCTTTGGCGGGGTGCGGGCGGCGATGCAGCTGCGCGCCTTTTTGGCGGAAATCGGTACGGTCAGTATTCCATCCCTGTTTCCGATCCCAAAAGTTCAGGAGGCGTTTGACGAGCAGGGTAACCCCCAAAATCCCGGGACGCGCAAATATTTTCAGAAATTTGTAAACGAACTGGAATGGTATGCTCTGGCGTTAAAG
>DRQG01000129.1 GCA_011369465.1 Caldithrix abyssi | reverse complement strand
GAAGCTTCATGACTATTTTTATTCGGAAGCATGCATCTGGAACGATCTGAGCAGTGGCAGGCAGGTCGTAAGTTTTGGGAAAGGGGTTTATTAAAAAGTCAAGCACGGCAAAGGAGGTCAGAATTAGTGAATACAGATAGTCTTTCATTCCGGTTACCCCGCTGGGCCCTAGGTTAGGAAGGAATTTACACAAGATTTAGGACTTGACTATCATAAGTTGTAATTTTTCAACCATCATTAACGTAAATGTTGAATTTTTACAACATATAATCCCTTTCATGTCAAATAAATGCAGTGTTCTAATTCTGGCATTATTTTTGTGGAAATACTGGGAAGACCTCATTCATTTTTTCAATCTTCAAAAATATATAACGGTTAAAAATGGAAAATAAATTATTATTTTTGATCATTATGGTAACCTGTTTAGGGTGCACTACAGAGTTTGTGCAAAAATATGATTATGCGCGAAAAAAAGGAGATCGCCAATATAAGCGGCGGTTACTGGAACAGGAAGTTGCAAGGAATTCCGGGAACGGACAGGCCTGGTTATATCTTTCCCAGATGAATGCGGAAGACCAGCGATGGGCAGAATTTATGAAAACCATTAGAAATGCGGAAAAAACCGGCGTTCCTATCTCCAATCGCAGTGACGATCTGTATAAATTTTATTTAAGTTCTCTGTTTAACAAAGCTGTTGAGGCTTTCAACAAAGATCAATTCGAGTCGGCGATCTCTTCTTTTAAAAATGTATTAACTTTGCAACCGGAAAATTTCGAGGCGATCAGGTTAATGGCCGAAGCGGAATTTGAACTTAAACACTGGGTGACTGCGAAAACACTATTTGAGAAATATCTGTCCATTAACAAAAAAGATATTCGAACACTATCTTTTCTTGCTCACATTGCGTTACAGCAGCAAAACCATGCCGAAGTGCAGAAATACGGAGAACAGGTTTTAGCGTTACGACCGGCAACGGAGACGATAAGAAGAATGGTAGCCTATAGCTATGAAGCGACTGGCGATGAAGAAAAGGCAATACAACAGTACGCCAAATTAATAAAAAGCAGTAAACGGCTGAATGATTACAAAGCGCTGGCTGTGTTGTATTTTAAGAATGGACAGATCGATGAGGCCATACAGGTTTACCGGTTGGCGGAAAAAATAAGCGCCGATAAAGCGCCGATTTACAGGGCATTGGCTCAGTGCTATATCATTACGCAGCAATATGACCAATTAATTCGGGTGGCAAAACGTTTAATGACAATTAACTCTGAAAAAAATGAAGCCAAGCGTCTGCTGATTATGGCTTATACAATTTTAGGCAAAGAGGAAAAATTAGAAGCGATAATTCACCAAGAAGTGTCTGATGGAAAGAAGAATTAAAACCGTATTGCAAGTACTACTGGCATTGTTTTTAGTGGTTCCCACTTATGCGCAACTGAGGATTATACATTGTCAACCGCAAACCTATTCCTCCGTATTTTTACCCGGAGATTCCATAAAGATCGAATTCAATAAAGAACCGGCTACTTCTTTCATATTCGATAATATTGTCATCAACGGACGATATAAAGGCCGGTATTCATTCAACTATTCTATCGATGGGCGATTTCTATATTTATATGGATTACGGGGTATAATCGGCGGTGATCTGCTTCGGGTTGAGCTTTTGAGCGGATTGCGCGCCGCAGACGGAGACGCGCTGGATTCGCCGTACTCGTTTGAGTTTTGGGTCAAATATCAGTTTGGAAATTTTTTTGACGAGTACGCAGAGATGAAATTAATACCTATCAACGCGGATAATCCTCATAATTCATTTTTAACGGCTATAGATTTGGTGGGAAAAGGAAATGCTGATTTGATACTTGGAAATTCTGAAGGCAATACCATCACCGTTTTTTCGAATTTATTAACTCCTGAGGGACAGTCATTTAACGAAGGAAATACGTATGGTGTTGGTGACCGGCCGGTGCAGGCGGTTTCCGCTGATTTTGACGCTGATGGTGCTGTGGATGTGGCCGTGGTATGTAATAACAGTAATGAGTTGTATATTTTTTGGGGGAACAATACCAGCGCTCTACTTGAACCAACCGTTATACACACCGGATATCGTCCCATTGCGGCCGCGGTTCTGGATGTTAATAACGATGGGATATCCGATATCGCTGTGGCACTTTCCGGTGAAGATAAAGTGGTTGTATATTCCAGTACCGGCAATAGAACCTTTACAGTAAGCAATGAAATATCCACAGAACAATCTCCAACGGATGTTGCGGTTGCAGACCTCACACTGGACGGTCTGCCCGATTTATTAATCGCGCAGGGGAATCCGCGTTCAATCGCTTTGTGGCGTAAAGAAGGAAGTGGTTTTGCGAAACGAAGCCAGGTAGTGCTGGAAAAGCGGCCTACCAGGATTATTGTGGAAAATGTGAACCTGGCATCAGCCCAACCCGAGATAATTGTTTCTGCAAATGACGTTTCCTTACTGGGAAAGCAGGGTGCTGTCGAAAAACAACATCTTTATTTAATTGAATATGAAATGAATACCGGCGCGCTGTCCCTGGTGCAAAAAATTGCATCCGGAAGTTCCGCCTATGCCCTACAAACCACAAATCTTAACGCCTCCTACAACAACACGAAGGAAGTGCTTTATGCGGAATACGATGGAGGCAGGTTAAGCGATCGTTCAACCAATGGAAGTACTATATTAGAGAATTCGCAAACTATTTATGGTAGAGAAAATTTACGTGACTTTATTTGTCTGGATTTTAACGGTGACGGTGCAGCCGATATCGCCGCCGCCGGCCATTTCGCATATAACATAGATTATATCGGTACTTCATTTCCACGGATAGGAATCCCGGCGTATTTGGACCGGATCGATTTTGGAGATGTTTTTATTACTCAGAGTAAAACCGTCGGGTTTGCGGTGGAGAATAAGAGTTCTCAGGATATGAATATTACCGCGACCGTGGTCACTCAAAATGCTGTATATTCTGCAACTCCGGTTCATTTTATTCTTAGCGCCAGGGATACTCAACGGATAGAGATTACTTTTGCGCCGTTGGAACCCATCCGCTATAATAACGGGTATCTGGAAATTTCCAGTGATGATAGTCTTTTCGAAACAAAACGTATTCAGCTTATAGGTCAGGGTGTACGTCCGGAGCTGGCAATTACCCCATCCGAGCTGGATTTCGGCGTTGTTCCCCAGGGGGAACAGAAAGAATTGAGCCTTTTATTAACTAACCCGGGCAACACGATTCTTAGGATTTCTTCCATTACAAATATGCTCCGGGCCATTTTCAATTTGAATACGCGCAATCTCGACATACCGGCATCGGGTTCGGCGCAAATTTACGCAACTTTTACTCCAGATCAGTTAAATGCCGCATTCATTGATACATTTTATATTCAGACCAATGATCCCCTATATCCTGTTTATAAAGTTCCTCTTTTGGGCAAAGCATCGAACAAACCTCCATCGATTATCGGGCCGGAGCGGATTGAAGTTGTTGAACATAGCAGTTTTCAGGCGGTGTATAACGCCGTCGATCCGGACAGTGAAGAGGTAAGCGTACGCATCGACGAAAATATTAGCTGGGTAACAGTAGAGGCCGGCAAAAGGGAGGTAAGCGGTACAGCGCCTGAGGGAGCACAGGATGCGGAATTTTGGGTATATGCCAACGACGGTTATCTGGAAGATACCATGCGTGTAACCATCGATGTGATACCGGTGAATGATCCGCCTCGAATTACGGGCCCGGGCCCGATATCGGTATTTGAAAATGAAAAAATTGAATTCCGCATACAAACCAGCGATCCTGAAAATGATCCATTGAAAACCACAGTGCGCGGTTTGCCAGCAGGTGCCTCGTTTGACGCCGCAACCGGCACTTTTTTATGGCAAACGGGCTTTGATGACGCCGGGCTATATAACCTGCTTTTTATAACCGAAGAAACCAATCGTCCGCTTCCATTGAGAGATTCGCTTCAGCTGCGTTTGGAAGTCAAAGATCGGTTGCCTGATTTGTACATCACTCAACTGGAGACAATGGAAAAGTCAGTTACGGTTTTTAAAGAAACCACCCTACATATGGCTTTTGCCAATACGTCGGCGCCGCTGACGGGGTCGTTTAGTGTAAAAGTGACCAATGAAGGCGCGGCTGTCTGGGATACCAGCATTACCAATATGGTTTTGGATCAAACAATATACAAAAAGATAGCGGTTAAAATCCGCAAAGTAAGCTCTAATAAAATCAAAATGTGGGTTGATTATCAGAACAGCATCCGGGAAACCAATGAAAACAACAACATACAGGAAATAGTAGTCAGTGCGACGCCAGGAAAGTTAATTGTGCGTCCCAATCCGTTCACGCCAAATAATGATCAAAAAAATGATCGCGCTGTATTTGATATGACCAAACTGGTTTATACCAGCCCGCAGCTTATTATATATGATGTTCAGGGAAGAAAAATACGCACCGTGGCCGACCGATCCGGGCAATATATGTACTGGGACGGCAAAGATGATAACGGCAATCTAACGCTGCCGGGTTTATATCTGTACATACTTAAAGACGGACAAGATGAAATAGCAAGGGGAATGATCGTTGTTGCGTTATAGTAGGGTTCTCATAATAGGGATGTTGTTATTGACGTCCCGGTTGATTTTTGCGCAAACCGGTTTCAATTATTTTAAAACGCCTGTAGGCGACTTAAATGAGTGGCGGACGCTTATGGCCAATCCTTCCATCGGACCTTTTCAGAATGCCGCCATTGAAGCCGGGGTAAAAGTTTGGAATTACGGATTTTTGGACGATGATGTTATGGCCCTTAAAACCGGCTTTTTTGCGCTTAACTTACCCCGTTTTTTGTTTTGGGGCACTACCATTGGCGCTACGGGACAATACTTCTCCTCGCCATATATGGCCGAAAACGAACTGAATTTTCTTGTATCCAATCATTTTTGGGGTATAGTTTCTATGGGCGTTGGCGTGGGTCTGTATAACCGTTCCTATGATCAAAGCCGTTTTGATCTGGTTGACGCTGATGATCCTGTGTT
>DRQG01000128.1 GCA_011369465.1 Caldithrix abyssi | reverse complement strand
CTACCCGGTTTCCATAAGAGCGCCCCTCTTCCAGCGCCAGGCCCAAATGCACACCGATCCATTTGGCATTTTTTTCCTCTACAGAAATATTCAGAACAGCCTGCGAAGGATCCTCTTTCATCGGTTCCAGCTCCAGCCGTACAAATTTAAACAATCCTGTGCCATATATATTTTTTTGTGATTGTTCAATGGCTTTTCTACGATACATTTCCCCTTTTTTAATTTCCAGTTCCCGTCGCACTATAAATTCCTGTACGGTCTTTAAACCAAGATAGCGTATATCACCAATGACCACGGTTTGATTTTCTTCTACAATTACCTTTACGACGACTAAGGTATCATTTTCAAAAATATATTTTTGGTCTATTTTAACGAACGGCTTTCCGGAGTTGTAATAGATATCCTCCACTTTTTGCAGGGCTGTGGTGATGGTATTTTCGTTAAATGGCAATCCGGGCACGATATTTTTAAACGGTTCCCACACGCGTTTACGAAAACCGGGGGACACACCGGAGAATTCCGTTCTTAAATAATAATACTGTTTACCGGTTTTAATCTTAAAGAAAACATGCACCCCTTCTCTGCTCTCGTCCAAACGCAAACTGTCCCGGACCTGAACGTTGAGATAACCGCGTTGCTGGAAATAACGGCTGATGCGCAGGCGATCCAGTTTAACCAGGCGTGTATCAAGTTCTTCTCCCGTTTCCGTATCCAATATGTCCGTGAGAAGATCGACCTGCTCTTCCGGCAGTCCGGGAAAATGAATTTCCGTCACTTCCTGCGCGTTCGAGAAGCGGATCAAAATAAGCAGCGCCGCCAAAACCGTATAAGGAGCGCCGGGCAGGTAACGTAAAAAAGCAATGTATTTTTTACTTTTATTCATTGTTGGTACAGCCAAAATTCTTTTAAAAAGTGTATTCCCAATCCACACCGATCTGGAATTTGTTATTCCCTTCGATGGTCTTCTCATAAAAGCTGTTTAAACGCCAGTTTCGGTTTACGCGATACTCCAACTGGATACGATTGCCGGCGTCCCAACTGAGCTTTGGCGCGGGAATATCGCTGTTGAAGCGGGTGCGATATTCTATATACAGATCGCTCGTTAAATACTTGCCAAACGAAATGGAAGCATCCTGCAAACCGCTGTTGAGCCGGCCTTTACGGATGTCAAACAATGATTGCTGGCTATCTATTTTTATTTTATCGAGACCGGTAGCCTGTTCCGCCTGGCGTTCCAGTACGTTAAGCACCGAATTCGCCAGTACGTCCACACCCACATCGCGCAAAGAGGATTGTGTATTTTGCTGTAATTCTTTTGTATTCAGTCCAAAGGTAAGCAGGGTTAATTTATCGGCTTCGGACATGGGCACTTCCCGACCGTTTTCGTACACGGTAATTTGCTGCTGCAGTTTATCCATCGGCCCATAAATATTAAGCTCAAAAAGCTGGTCTCCTATCCGTTTATTCAAAATCAGATTAATTTGAGGATTAAAACGCGTGGGATCGATAAAGCGTATTGTGCCGTCCTGAATGGTGAACTTCTGATTCCAGGCCTGATAGTATCCCGATTGGGTGTTCAGAAATCCGGAAATACGGTTTTCCGGATACAACGGTTCTTTCAGAATATGTAACTCACCTTCGATTAGAATGCGGAAATTATTTAAGAAGTCGGTGGGTGAACTTACAATAGCGAAATTCCCGGGCAGCAGGACGGATAGATTCATACTCACATAGGGCGGTCGGGGTAAGGTTTTGACCGCTTCTATACGCATATCCCTTTGAATCTGTTCCACATCCACCTGGTAGGTTCCTCGAGGGATATACACTTCGCCGCTTACATGAATCGTATCCCGCCCGCGGATGGACAGATTGTCACTGTTGATGAGCAGCTCGGTGTTTTCCACAAAATAATCGATATAAAAATTATTCAACCGCACATCCAAATCATATTTGGGATGCAGAACATCTTCCAGGGCAATCCCACCGCGGACGGATACCCTTCCCTGAGTTTCATCATCCGAGGCCCAGGGAAGGATATCCCGTACATACGACCACCCCTTTTCCCAGAAATCTTTATCCGCTACGGAATAAGCTTCGGCCTGATCCAGTTCCAGAACCGAGTCTCGCACTACTGCGCGGATTTGCACATTCCGGATGGGATCTTTTATTTTGGAAAGAATGATCTGTCCGTTATCAAGCCGGAAGAATCCGTCTATCAGCGACGGGCGACCGAGAGTCCCACCTAGATGCAGCTCCGTCTGATACGGTCCTTTAATATTTTCCAGTTGATCACCGAAACGACTAAGAAACTTCATCTGGCTGTCCGCGCTGGCAATCCAGAATTGGAACGGTTTATCCACAATGTTCGTATCGATATCGGACAAGTTCAGATTATAGCGCAGCCATCCTTTCATATTGAGCGTCGTACCGTTAAGTTGGGTAGAAAGGGAATCAATGATAAAAAAGCCGTCATTGTATTGGCTGAAAATCCTCAATGTATCCAGTTGGTAATCCTCAAAAACGAAATGATCCGTTTTTAATCCGGCGCGGACGCGGGGATGATTTAAATGCCCGCCGGCTTCCAGATAGCCGCTAATCGCGCCGCTGAATTTCCTCTCACCCGAAAACAGGGGTTGAAAATGTTCCGGATAAAGGTTTTGCCAATCCAGACTAAAGTTGAGCAGAGAATGCTGTAATGTGGAAAAAGTAACGCCGTGTTCTTTATCAAAAGAAAAGGCCATGTCCCCCTGCGCGTTTACATAAGTATCATCATACCGCAAATCCAGCCGGTTAATATAAAACGTTTTGTTGGCATACTGGAACACACTGGTAACGGTGCCCAGCTCAACACCATTTAAAACCAGGCTGTCCGCTACAATATCTATATCCAGGTTCGGGTTAGACAGGGGCGTTAACACTTCCGCCACACCGTCAATACGCCCCAATATGGAAAATCGATCGCCCATAAATTGCCGGAAAGGTTCGATTTGCACGCCATCCAGCGACAGCGCCAGCTGCATATCCCGTATGTCGTTACTCCAGAAACCGGACACTTCCATTTCCGAATTCTGCGGGCCTTCGAGGATGAAGTTTTCTATATTAATTCCCCCGCTGTCAACGGTAAAAATGAGCGTATCCTGGTTTTTTAACCAGTAATCCTGATATTTGGCTTCAAAGGGCGCTATACCGATAACGGTTTTATCCTCTTCAAATTGTACGTTCACCGATGATCGTATATAGTTGTCTTCACTGCGGAAGCTAAGATTGTCCACAACCAGCATCGTGGAATCAAAGCGGGTGTCTATGCCGGCCCGACTGAGGGGGAAATCACCAATCCGACCGTTTTGGATGAGAAAATGCCCTTCGCCCTTCCGGCCGGTAAAAATCTGCTGCATATAGAGCGTAAATCCCACGGAATCCATCATCATATTTTTATAGGCAATGTGCGGTATTTGTAAATTGGCGGAAATATCAGGGTTCTTCAAACTGCCGGTGGCCCGAACGTGGCCGTCAAAAATTCCGCTGAGACTGTCCAGTCCGAAACGCGCCGCGGCCTCCTGCAAATTATTATCAAAGGTGGACAGCAGCACATCCAGCTGCCGGTCGCGGTTAATGGAACCGTCCACCATAAAACGGGAGTGCTGCGCAAGGCGCAGAAAGGAATTTTCCTTTATGGTATAAGCCCCATTCCCGGCGCTCAGGTTGAGCAATAAGGTATCCAGCAGTACGGAATCAATGGTGGTTTGATACAACATCAGGCGGCCGTGCCCGCTCATTCGCTTCAGATCAAGATTTTTCAGATGAAAGGCAACCAGACCGTTCATTTTTGTAGCCACGGGATATTGCACTACTTTTTGTATATCAAGATTTCTGAATGTGAGCGTACCCTCTGCCCTTTGATCGCGTTCTACAACCAGCGCGGCCTGTAACATTCCGGCGTTGCCGGCCAGCTGCAAATCCCGAAGGTTGAACAACCCCTTATTATATTCCATATCCAAAAACAAAGTGTCCAGGGCATACCGGCGGGTACGGCCATGCGCCTGCAGCGTCAGAGCAAAATGATCCGGGACACCGTCCAGTCGTCCGTTTGCTTTAAAGAAGCCTTTTTCCAATTCAGCCGATTGGGTGAGCAAAGCCCATTCATTCAGATCGCTTCGTAGTTCAAATATTTCCACATTCACCTGCGGCGTCCGGCCGGAAAAATCGTACAAAGCGCTTATATTTATGCGCGAGCGATCGGAAGCCGCTTCAAGATTATTCAATTCGATCCGCTCTCGGGTGCATTTTAAATCGAAAGACAGCCTGCGGATGTTAATATTCTTTTCCTGCCAGTGACCGCTCAGTTTTTTTAGGGAGACGCGGAATTCCTCGTGAGAAGCCCGCAAATCGTTCAGTTGCAAATAAATATTATTCCAGGTTTGACCGCGGTTGACCAGCGTCACCTCGCCCAAAACAATATCCAGACGCCGGAGTCGGAACAGCGGAAGGTTATTCAAAATCGTTTCCGCCAGATTGGTATGCGTCAGCCAGGTCAGTACGCTATCCAGAGGGACGGACGCGACGGGTTTTGCCGATGTGCTGTCGGCCGGCGGGATGCGAATCCGCAGACGGTCCACATATAACCTGTTAACCTGAGGCTGGCCAAAAATAAAAGAAAAGGGACTGTACCCTGCTTTTACGTGTCCGGCCTCCGCCGTCAACCCGGCAGGGGTTCTAAATTGCACATCATCAATTTCGATCGAAAAGAACAGGCTGCCGGTGATGCGTTCGTAACGCAGTTCTCCACGCCCGTTCATTGTTTTGTTAAGGTAATCGACGGCCATATCGGTAAGCAGATTGTTCTGCCACTGCAGGACAGCCAGCAGAACGATAAACGCCGAAAGGATTACCAATGAGTACAGGGAAATGCGCAGCCACCGTTTTCGCTTTTTTCCGGGCATAGGTTACCCCCTGTTCTCCCGGATGAAGGCTTCGGCGAACGCAATACGTTTATCGATGGACGGATGACTGTGAAACAAAAATTCCACAAGGGGATGAGGTTTTCGGTCGATCAGATTCAAGGCGCTCAATTTTTGCATGCCGGATATAAAGGCCTGCGGGTCGCTGCAATTCCGTAAAGCGTACAAATCCGCCTGCCGTTCGTGATAACGCGACAGGATATTGTTGAGCGGATTCAACAGGAAAGCAATCACCGACAGGATAAGCGAGAGCAAAGGCAATGCCGCCAGGTCGGCCAGCCCGTTCAATTGAAGCGAAGAAACCAGATACCGATACGTTTCCGCCGCCAGATACAGGCTGAGGAAACTGCCTGCCGTCGCTGTGAGGATACCGATAAGAATGTGCTTGTGAACATAGTGGCCGGCCTCGTGAGCAAAAATCGCCTCGATTTCATCTACCGTAAGGTTATCCAGCAGCGTATCTCCCAGAATGATGCGTTTGGATTTTCCCAGTCCGGTAAAAGCGGCATTGGCTTTTTTTGTCGTTTTGCTCAGATTGAAACGGTAAATCCCCTCCAGCTTAAATCCGACTTTATTGGCCAGGGTTCGCATACGTTGCAGTAAAGTCTCATCATCCAGCGGTTCAAATTTGTAAAAAAGGGGAAAAATTACCTGTGGCGCGATTCTGCCCAAAAACACAGAGAAAAAAAACAGCACCCCGGCCAGCCAGAACCACCAGGTCTGCGGATAATTGAGTAAAAAATAGTAAAAAATCAGCAGCAACGGTACGGCCAACACCAGCCCTACCAAAGCCGCCTTAACTTTTTCCCACAACCAGGATACAAAGGATTGTTCGGTAAGATTATACCGTTTTTCCAGCCGGAATCCGCCAAAGTACTGGAACGGGAAGGAAATCAGACCAAGGCCGCCTCCCAGAATAGCGCTAAACAGAAGCAGACGGAGATACGGATTGGAACTGAACGGGAATAGATAGTTTCTTAAAACAATTGAATAACCGCTGAATACGAAAACCAGCAGAACAAAAAAGAGAGTCAGGCTGTCGGCTATCCCGATAATCATTTTTATGGTTTCATATTTTTTTGCCGGCTGTTGGCGAACCATCATTCTTTTCCATATTTTGTGGGACAACGATAACAACATTGAATGCCGATATTATGGTGTATGGAAACATCGAAAGATCGATCCGGAATACCTCAGGTCCGGGAAACTTGTAATTTTTGTATTAATTACCTTATCCCTGTTACACCATATCCCTGCGTCCGGTTCCGGCATCGTCTTTAAGAAATTAAAAAAGGAAGGAGTAAAATCCTATTTTTTTCTGAATATGTTGCGGTATTTGTGGATGTTTAATCGCTCTTTATAGAACAAATCCTCCAGGACCAGACCAACCGCTCCCATCACCCCGGCATTTTCTCCCAGAACAGCGCTTTTTACTTTCACCGCTTTAGTAGGCGTACGAAGAACATCGGCCTTAATTTTCTCTTTTATGAAACCAAGCAACAATTTGTTGGGCATAATACGTTCATGCCCGCTGATCAATATGAGTTCCGGATTAATGGTATTGATTAAATTAATACATATAATTCCGACCAAATCCGCATACTCTTTAAGAATCTCACGCGCCACGTTATTCCCTTCTTCTGCGCAGCGAATAATCGTCCCCACATCGCCGTTTATTCGCGGACAGGCGTTGTTCAGATATTTTTTACCGGCTTGGAGCAATGAATCAAAGGAGAGAATTTCGCTAAAATTCTTTTGTCCGTTAAACAGATATTTAAAACTGTCGGTATTGGTGATAAAATAACCTAACTCATAGTAGCCGATTTCACCGGAACTTGCAGAAACCCCACGGTACAGTTCCCCGTTAATGATGATGCCGGCGCTTAATCCATCGCCGATCCATAAATAAATGATATTGTCCGCGTTTTTACCGTTGCCAAAACGGCATTCTCCCAGGCTCATTGTCTTTACATCGTTCTCGATAATGGTCTCGATGCCAAAGCGGTTTTCGAATTCACGGCGCAGCGGGAATCCTTTCCAGCCGGTAAGCGAATCGGTTTCCTGAATGCTTCCGGTGTTGTAGTTGATCAATCCCGGAATGGCCACACCGATACCGATGGGGCGGGAGGTTTTGGCCCAGCCCTTTTTCTGGAAAGATTCGATGATGCGGAATATTTCCGGCAGCACTCTGTTTAATTGCCGTCCTTTGGGAAACTGAATGGTCTCCTTTTTATGGATTCGGGCGTTAAGGTTGCTTATGGCGATTACGGCGTGGTTACGTTTGATCTCCACACCAATGGCATATCCGGCTTCGGGATTGAATTCCAGCAATATGGGTTTTCTGCCTCCCACGCTGGTGGAATCACCCATTCCGATTTCGTGGATATAGTTCTGTTCCAATAGATGCGCTGTTATTTCCGATACCGCCGCTTTGGAAATTTTGTATCGTTTGGCTAATTCCGCGCGGGAAATCGGGCCTTCGTTCTTAATAAAACGAAGGATGTTAAGTTCGTTATACTCACGAACCAACTTTGGCCCATAACCTGCATCACGTATCACTGAGTCCTCTTCCGTTTTTGGGATTGTATGGCGTTTCTGATAATAAAACGAGGATTCTTCCCAATATCCTGTTCGACAGGATACAGATTCGATGGAAAAATCCAATTATAATAAATAGATTAATCGAAGCAAATGGGACAGCTTTTCAACTTTTTATGAATATCGGTTTAAAACAATGGATATTTAATAAAAAGAAAAGCCTAATCAATAAACCGAAGCTGATTTCCCACAATTACCGGTAAAATATTAAGTATACAGGTATCAATAGAAAATAACAATTATATGAGATAGAAAAAAGTACTTTTTTATGAAAAATTATTCTTTTTTATTTATATTCATATATTTAGAGACGGAATTTTGCTTATGCGGAGAATTCGCCGGTTATTCCATAACCTCGACCAAAAAATACCTTTAGTTGAGCTTTTATACATCCAAACAGTCAGGAGCCATTATGCCGGGAGTTAAAATAAAACAACACGCAGATTCTGAGGGAATTTTTCCCGGAGCGTTATCCGAAAACCTAAACAAATATCGTAATTTGACGCAGGGGGAAATTGCAGCCCTTGTATCCAACGGTAACCATGCGGAGCAATGGCAGCAAATTTATGTAAAAGATGGTTTTGACCCACTAAAAATAAAGGGATGCCGGTTTTTCGGCCGGGTTTATTTAGGCGCTCTGAATGACGGTTACCTGCAAACGGATGATGTAACCCTGCCCATTGGCTTATCCGATTCAACCATCGGTTTTGTAATTCTGGATGACAATGTGGCTGTACACAATGTGGGTTATCTGGCTCATTTTCAGATTGGATCGCACTGCATCCTGTACAGAGTGGATGAAATGGTAACCGGACAAAACAGTACTTTTGGCAACGGATATATCCGTGAGAATTCTAATAACGATGAGCGGAACTGGCTGGAGATCTGCAACGAAAGCGGCGGACGGGCTGTTTTACCCTTCGGTGGTATGCGCACAGCCGACGCCTGGCTATGGACGCGTCGGCGGGACGACAGCGCCCTGCAGGAAAAATTCATCCGGTTAACGGATCGGCTGGCTGAAGACGCTGCAACGCCGGGACGGGTGGGTACAGGCAGTGTAATAAAAAACAGTCGCGTAATCCGCGACGCCCAAATCGGCGTATCCTGCACAATTGACGGAATCAATCGGTTGCAAAACGCCACTATTCTGTCCAGCGAAGAAGAACCGACGGTAATCCGCGACGGCGTGGAAATCATCGACAGCATCATCGGCTACGGGAATGTAGTGCAATTTGGCGTGAAAGCTTTTAACGTGCTCACCGGACGCAATGTTAAACTGAACTACGGCGCCCGGGTGCTACACAATGTAATCGGCCCCAATTCGACCATATCCTGTTGTGAGGTGCTCTCCAATCTGGTATTCGGCTTTCACGAACAGCATCATAATAATTCCTTTCTGATTGCCACAACCATCGGCGGACAGGCCAACATTGCTGCCGGAGCCACCATCGGTTCCAATCATAACTCCCGGGCCGCCGACGGTGAAATTGTTGCCGGACGCGGTTTCTGGCCGGGGCTGGTGAGCAACCTGAAGCACAATTCCGTTTTTGCACCCTTCACCTTGCTGGCCAAGGCCAACTACAACGCCGAAATGCGCATCACCCTACCCTTTTCTTTGCTCAGCGTGAACGAGAGGGACGGCATGGTGCAGATTTTTCCGGCCTACTGGTTTAAATACAATATGTACGCCTTGGCGCGTAACACCTGGAAGTTTGCCAAAAGGGACAAACGTAAAATTAAAGAGCAGCATATCGAAACCGATTTTCTGGCGCCCGATACGGTGGAAAGCATGCTGGACGCGATAACTGTTTTACAGGAGCTCATCAACCAAACCTCCGGCAAAAAGCTGAGCCTGCGCGAAATTGAAAACAATATGGCTCTGGATAAAGAGTTTGAATATTTTCTGGACGGCGCGGTAAACAAGCAAAAGGCTCGTCTGCTCAAACCGGCGCAGGCTGTCCGTTTGTACCGCATGATGATTTTTTATTACGGAGCGCGGGCTCTGTCGGAATTGATGGAGCAGTCCGGCTCCGACGATATGGTATCCCATTTATCTAACCTCTACGAAGAGCCCGATCACCTGTGGCATAATGTGGGCGGGCAGCTCATCGCCGATTCCGATCTGAACGATCTGCTGGATGATGTGCGTAACGAAACAATCCGAAGCTGGCGGGAAGTGCACGAACGTTACGACCGCTTGTGGGAACAATATCCGCAGCAGAAACGGATTCACGGTATCTACGCCCTGCTGCAGGTGGAGCATATCCGGCTGGAGGATTTAGACGGCACATGCATTGCCGGCATATTAACCCGGCAAAAAGAAATTGCCGCGCAGCTCCGCGATTGGGCTTTTGATTCGCGTCGCAAAGATTTTAGCAATCCGTTCCGGCAGGCTACGTATCATTCCGAGGAAGAGATGCGAGCCGTATTGGTTACACCCGAGGAAGACCCGTTCTTAAACGATTTTGCCGAACGTACCGAAGAATATATAAAGATTTTGGATAAACTGATCGAAGAACAATAAGGCGGATTGAAAGATTGGGAACAGTGTGATGAAAAACTGGAAACTGGGAACTGGGAATGAAATGAAAAATGACAAAAGACAAATGACAAAAGAAAAATGAAAAAACTCTGTGTTCTTTGCGGCCTCGGTGGTTGTATAAAGCAGGGGTAAAGGGGCAAAGGCACAAAGTAACGCAAGATTTATCTTGCGATAAGTACATAGTAATTAGTACTTAGTACTGAGAAAGAATTGGGAACTGGCAACTAATAACTGATAACTGACAACTGAAAACTAAGTGCCAAAAGCCGACCCTTCGACAAGTCGGGAGAAGCCCCGATACATCGGGACAAGCAGGCTCACCCTTCGACAGGCTCAGGGTTCGTAGGTTAAGCTCAGGATAACCACATAGCGTCATAGTGAGCCACGTCGAACTATGACGCGCCCTTCGACCCCGACAAGTCGGGACAGGCAAGGCTCAGGGCACGGAGGCTGAGCTTGTCGAAGCCGATTTCCGTTCCCTTAGACTGCGCTCAGGGAAAATAGCCGATAGCCGAAAGTCCATATCTGCCAACTAATAACTGACAACTGAGATTTTTTAATAACCCTAAATCACGAAAGGACATTATGCCCGGTAGAAAAAAACGACCGCCCAAAGCATATCGCAATATAGAATTCTTAACCAGCAGCCGCGCCCGGCCGATCCGCATTCTGGCCGAATTTCTGGAACCGTATCATCGCTTTAAGGATATGGAAATTGAATCGACTATTGTTTTTTTCGGTTCGGCGCGCATACAGCCCAAAACAAAAGCCAAAGCCCGTTTAAAAGAGCTGGCCAAGATATGCGACACCGATCCATCCCCCGAAAACGTATCGGCTTTGTCGGCGGCCCGTTTGCAATTACGGTTATCCAATTATTATGAAGAAGCGGTTAAGCTGGCCAAACTGCTTACCAAATGGACCATGGACAAAGAGACGGGTAAGCAAAAATACTACGTTTGTTCGGGCGGCGGACCCGGCATTATGGAAGCGGCCAATAAAGGCGCCAGCAAAGCCGGCGGTAAATCCATCGGACTGAATATCTCCATTCCCCACGAGCAGTACCCTAATCCCTACATTACCGATGAGCTGATGTTCGAGTTCCATTACTTCTTTATGCGCAAGTACTGGTTTGTCTATTTGGCCAAAGCGCTGATTATTTTTCCGGGCGGTTTCGGCACACTGGACGAATTAATGGAAGTGTTGACGCTGATACAAACAAAAAAACTCACCAAACCGCTGCCTATCATTGTATTCGGACAGGATTACTGGAAAGAGGTAATCGACATAGAGGCTATGGCCAAATGGGGCACCATTTCGCCGCAGGATTTGGAATTATTCAAGGTGGTTAACACGGCCGAAGAGGCTTTCCGTATATTGCAGGAGTTGCTGGAATAATTTCTAAAAATGGAACATTGGCATAACGCTAAGGCGCTTTCCTGCGGCAGGGACAGATTTTGCAGGTCTTAGAAGCAACAGGTCTATGTTATTTTTATGCGGGCCTTTAAAATGTAATTTACAAATCCCTGATAAAATCGTCGGCATGATCGTAATATTCGAAAAAACCTTGTCTGCTTAACCAACGGTTGATCGCATCATCTTTTGATAACGGCGACCAAAAATCCATCCCGAACACTTCCCTGTCCATGTAACGCACCAGATGGCGCAGCAAAATGGCCAACAGCATGGTGTGTTTTTCTTTCCATCCGTTCGCAGAGGCAATCTCGATATGCACTTCCGGCATAGCTTGTAACTTAAAATCGGAAAGTTCGGCAAAATACGGCGCAAACTGATCATAACTCTGATTTAGCGCCGTTTGCAGATCGCGGGTGCCGATTAAACGGATAAACTCGCTCAGTTTTTCACTCAAATACGATTGCACAATTTTAGCCGGTTCTTCGGGCAGGGCTTCTTCCTCTGCCGGCTTGGGCTCCGGTTCCGACGCTGTTTCTTCAGCGGGTTTTTCCACGGCATCGCCAATTTCAGTTTTGTCCGCTTCAGATAAATCCCCGTGGCTCTCCTCAGGGACATGGGGCGCCGGTTGGACTTCATCAGCGGGCTCTTCTATTTCAGGCGGGGTCTCTGCTGCGCTCGTATCTTCTTCCCTTTCTTCCTCATGTGCAGCAGCCGTTTCTTCCCCGCTCATGCCGGATTCTTCAGCGGCATCGTCCTTTTGGCTTTCCAACTCGTACAGGCGCGGTTCGATGACAAACTGCCCTTCTTCCCACTGCAGGATGATATCCAGCGCTTCGTCCTCTTCTTTGTTCTGAAAGTCCAGCGAAAACAACTGGCCTTTTTCGTAATAGAAAATGGCCACATCCTGATCGTGTTTCAGAGTGAGTTTTCCGCTGAGAGAATTTTCCTCGGCAAAGCGCAGCAGAGAAATGACGTCAAAGGCTTTCAGATCGCCGCTGGGCATAATTTTTTGTTTAAAATAGCGTTCGCGTTCTTCACGAATTTTATTGGCCGCCTTTAAACGCTCGCTGAGCATGTGCGTCAGTGAAAGGGTAATTTCGGCATTACTGCTCACCAACTGTTTGAAATCTTCTTTTTGCAGTTTTAACAGTTCCAGGTCTTCCTCGGCAGTAACTGTAGCCGAACGCACATCGTCGGTAAGCAGGGCCATTTCGCCAAAATAATCGCCGTCGGAAAGATAACTGAGGATGATTTCATCGTTTTCGTCGATCGCCGCAGAAATACGCACTTTGCCTCTCAGGATGATATAGAATGCGTCGCCCGGGTCGCCCTCACGAATGATCGTCTCACCTTTGCTATACCGAACCGTTTCCAACCGTTCGGCAATCAGGGCCAGCACTTTATTGGCCGCATCAAAAAATAGAGGGATCTTTTTCAGATTTTGCAGCTGTATTTCTTCCATATTAAATCATATTTTCAACCAGTTTGACTATTTCGCTCACCTCATGGCTTTTGGTCAATTCCGCCCGGCCGGCTTCCTTCAGTTTTTCATCGAAGTCCGGACGGATGCCGTTATCGGTGATAAAGATAAAAGCCACATCTGCCTGTTCTCTGACCTTTCCCAGAAAATCCAAACCGCTGCCGTCGGGCAATTTTATGTCGGAAATGATAATATCCGGTTTTTCCTTTTCCATTATTTTCATCGACTCGCCGATATTCTGTGCGGTTTGTACGGCGTAACCCAAGCCGCGGAAAGCCCGTTCCACAACCTTACGCACCACCAGAGAATTATTGACAATCAGAATGCGTTTGGGCTGCTCGGATTTTTCTTCCGTTTCATCCTGCACCTTTTTAAGAGTGAGTGGTCGCACCTTAATCTGGAAATAGCCGTCCGGCCAGTTAAGCATCTCGTCCAGAGCCTGGTCATCCCGCTTATCGCCCAGTACCACACTTTGCAGCTGCCCGCTTTCAAATTCGAACTTACCTTCCTGTCCGTCGTTGGTGATGGTCATGGAACCGGTAAGCGAATTGGATTCGCAAAAGCTGATCAGATCGACAAGGGGTACATCTTTCAAATGACCGGCCGGGCCGCTTTGAGCCGCTTCAATTTTTTCTCCTTTGGCGGGTAACTGGGAGGCTTTTTTAAGGGTTTCGCGCAGACGCTGGCTGACGATTTTACCCATGCTGAGCGAAATCGACGGAAAACGTTCCAGGATGACGTCAAAGTCGTTTTTATGCAGGACGAAGGTTTCGCTGGGTTCCACGGCAATGACGGAGGCGGAACGGGTTTCGCCGGTAAGCAGAGCCATTTCGCCAAAATAATCACCGGAGGTAAGCGTAGCCACCACCTGTTCGGTTTTACCATCTTCTCCGTAAATACAAATTTTCACCTTTCCGCTGATGATGATATACATCTCATCGCCGGGATCGCCGATTTTACAGATGGTTTCGTCAGCATTGAACGTTTTGAATTTGAGACGTTCTACAATAAAATTGATGCTGTCTTTTCCGAGCATACGGAAAATAGGCACCTGTTTGAGAATTTTACCAATTTGAATCATCCCTTGTCGCCTCCCAGCAGGAATTAAAATTTTTGTAAATAATAATAAAGCAGCAGTACAATTATGAAAACCGCCAGGCTCCACCAGAGCGGTTTCACTTTTTTACGCGGCAGCCGGTCAAAATGAATCCCGCCTGTCCGTGGATGCAGGCGGGATTGCAAATCGAAGGTACGGTATTTTTTTCCGAAAATGCTGGCCATCGTCATTTCCCATATATCATTGGGTTATCGTCAATATACGGCAAAATCTTCAATTTATTCAGCTATTTTTTATTTACATCAGTCCTAAACAGATAGAAAAAGCTACGTAAAATATCTGTATTTACGCGTTTCCCCCTAATAAGGCTTGTGCGCCGTGGCGTGGGGACTAAGGGGGTATTTTCTGGATAAGTAGAAGTCATTGTTCTTGTCTTTATTACAACCCCCTAACCCCCTTTTTTAAGGGGGAATTTTGTATTTGCTTTAACTAGCCTGGTTACATATTGATATAGCAAATTATTTAGGACATCTGTGTTTTTAATTTACATTTTACAGATGCCCGATTGAAGCCATTAACCCAGCTTTACCCGTTTGGAATCCCAGTACATGTAGCCCAGCAAGAGGACAAACATCAGAAAACCCAATGCTTCGGCGCCGGTGGACTCAGCCCAGTGTTGTGTGCCGAGGCCGACCATTAAATTCCAATGGGTATTGCCAGTGGCAATTTGTCCGATATAAACCAGAGCGGCGGCAATCACGCCCATTATGGCGCCGCCGGCGATGAACCCGGAAGCGATAAGCGTGCCCTTTTCCTTACGGGCGCTGGCCAGTTTTTCATCCTGAGTGCTTTTCTGAACAAAGTGGGCCACAATACCGCCAAACAGAATGGGTGTATTCAGATGGATGGGCAGATACATACCCAGGGCAAAAGCCAGAGGCGGAATACCGATACGGTCGAGAATAACCGCCAGAATAACGCCGGCCAGATACATCAGCCAGGGGGCGGGCTGCCCGGTCATCAAAGGTTTCAGAACCGCGGCCATCGCCGAGGCCTGCGGCGCTTCCAGGGCATTGGGCCCGGCTTCCGCTCCGAAACCGTAGGTCTGATGCAGCATAAAAATAACCGCGCCCACGGATGCGGCGGCCAGCAACGTGCCCAGGAATTTCCACCGTTCCTGGGTACGGGGCGTCGTGCCCAGCCAATAACCGATTTTTAAATCGGTGATAAAACCGCCGGCCATAGAAAGCGCCGTACACACCACACCGCCGATGATCAGCGCGGCCAGCATACCGTCGTTGCCTTTCAATCCTATACTCACCAAAATGACCGAAGAGATGATCAAGGTCATCAAAGTCATACCGGATACGGGATTGGTGCCCACAATAGCAATGGCCCGGGCCGCCACGGTGGTAAACAGAAAGGCGATTACCGTTACGATGAGCAAACCGGCCAACGCATGGGCGAAGTTCCCTTTTACTACCAACAACAAGAAAAATACAAAAATACCCAGGAGTGAACTTACGATAAGCGTGGCCACCCATTTCATTTTAATGTCCGTCTGGGTGCGCTGTTGTTTGTTTTCATTTTCGTGTGAATGCGATTTGCCGGTGATTTCCTGTACGGCCAGTTTAAACGCCCCGGCGATGATCCGCCAGGATTTAATAATGCCAATCAAGCCGGCAGCAGCGATGCCGCCGATACCGATATGGCGGATATACGTGCTGAAAATTTCCGTAGGCGACATGGCAGCAATTGGTTTGGCGGCGTTCAAAATGGGCGCCGGATTAAATTGACCGATATAGTAAACCGCGGGCAGAATAACCCACCAGGCCAAAAACGACCCGCTGGCGATAATCAGGGCATATTTTAAACCGACGATGTACCCCAGGCCCATCACAGCCGCGCCCACATTCATCCGGAATTCCAGACGCGTTGCCTCGATGAGCTGTTTACCCCAGCCAAACACGCTGCTGGATACCACTTCCTTCCACAGGCCGAAGCCGGAAACCAGAAAATCGTAAACACCGCCCACAGCCAAAGCTTTTATCAGTATTTTGGCCTGATTTCCACCGGCCTCACCGGCGACCAGCACCTCGGTTGTGGCGGTGGCTTCCGGGAAGGGAAACTCCCCGTGCATATCTTTCACAAAATATCGGCGGAACGGAATAAGAAAGAGGATACCCAAAAACCCGCCGAATAAGGAAGAGAGGAACACCTGTAAAAAAGAGGCTTCGATACCCAGAATATATAAACCGGGTATGGTAAAAATGGCCCCGGCCACTATCACACCGGAGCTGGCACCAATGGATTGAATAATGACATTTTCCTGCAAAGCGTTTTTACGTTTCATTAAAGCCGAAAGACCGACGGCCAAAATGGCGATGGGAATGGCGGCTTCGAACACCTGTCCGATTTTCAATCCCAAATACGCGGCCGCAGCGGAGAAAATAACAGCGTAGAACAATCCCCACAGAACAGAGTAACCGGTCGCCTCCGGAAGCGGGGCGTCATCCGGTACAACCGGTTCATAGACTTCGCCGTCTTTCAGTTTGCGATAGGCATTTTCCGGTAATCCTTTTCCCGTTGTTTGGTGCTCCATACGCACTCCTTTTGTTAGTGGTGAAACAATTGCCAGAGAGGTTTTATCGTATTTTGTGTCCTTTTGAATTATCCCGGTACGGGAAGACGTGTGGCGCAGGTCGCCGGTTCTTTCAATAAATAGTAAAAATACTCAAACTATCAATATAAGTAAAGCTGTTTTTTGTTTGGGAAGAAAATTATTTTGCTGATTTTTCAAACCAGTTTGAGGATCATACGCACGGCAATGATTAAAAGAACGGCGATGAGCATTCCGCGCCGCCAGGGTGCGGCGATTTTGTCCTGAAACCGGGTTCCCAAATAGGCTGCGGGCAGAGCGGATATGAACAACAGGAAAACAATATCGAGATGAACATACCCCGTTTGAGCGCTTCCTTTTTCCGCCACATCCTGAATAGCATAACCCGCTGTTCCGGCTACGGCGGTAAAAAACATAACGGCGTTGGAAAGCGGAACAACCATAAAATGCGGTAGTCGTCCGTAAGCCATAAGCAGAGGCGTGGTTACTGCGCCGCCCCCCACGCCCGTAAGTCCGGCCACCGTTCCGCTAAACGTGCCTATCACGGCGGAGAGTTTTACAGAGAGATGTAGTTCATGGGCCGGTTTTACGGCAGCAAGTTTATTTTTACGCAGCGTTTTGTACAACATGGCCAGAACAAACAGAATAAAAAAGATGACCAGTAAAAAATCCGGTAAAAAATGGGCAATATAGCCGGCTAAAAAAGAACAGAGCATGGCAAAAGCGGCTATGTAAAGCACGCCCTTCCAGTAAATCTGCTTTTTCGTTTGGAAACGCAGCGTGTTGTAAGCGGTTATGAGCGCTATGGTTCCCAGACTGGTAGCCATGGCTTCGGGTTGTTTAAACCCAAATACCACGGCCAGTACCGGCACCAGGATAACCCCGCCGCCAATGCCCAGTACCGAGCTGACAAAACCGGCCAGAGCGCCTGCCGCAAGAACGGAAAAGAGATGATCCATTTTAACGAATCATTTCCGCTTCGTTTTCTTCCACGGCTGCGGGCAACAGAATGGTAAACTCACTCCCCTTACCCGGCCAGCTTTTGGCTTCAATCTGGCCGCCGTGTTCCTTAATGATCTGATAAACAATGGAAAGCCCCAGGCCGGTGCCGTTGGATTTGGTGGTGAAGAAGGGATTGAATATTTTTTCCCGTACTTCGTCCGGCATACCGGAGCCGGTATCGCTAATCGTAATCTGAATGTAACGGTCGGAAAAGAGGCTGGGTATGCGGTTTCGCCGATCGAAAAACGGTTGGGGGTGTTTGGCATTTTCGGCGTGGATGGTAACCGTTCCTTCATCTTTAATGGCGTCAAAAGCGTTTATAAGCAGGTTGATGAAAACCTGCTCAATTTGATTGGCGTCCACAAATACTTTGTAGAGATCGCGGGCATACGACTGCCGGACGGTTATGTTTTCGTCGCGCATTTTCCTTTCGAACAGGGGCAGCACTTCCATCACAATTTTTTTTACGTGGATGGCGCTGGGGTCCGGGCGTTTGGGCTTGGCGTACGAGAAAAACGCTTTAAGCAGGTTATCCAACCGGTTAACCTGACGTAAAATACGATCCACGTATTCTTTGTGTGTGGGATTGCCGGCAATTTCCTCTTCCAGCGTTTGCGCCATCGCTTTAATGCCGGCCAGAGGGTTGCGTATTTCGTGCGCAATACCGGAACTCAAAATACCCAGGGATGCCATGCGATCCATGCGGATGATTTCGGCCTGAATGCGTTTGGAGCGGGAAATCTCGGAAAATACGATGATGAATTTGCTGGGCTCATCCGGTTCGTCCAACGGATATATGGAATATCCCAAATAGTAATCGGGAATATTCCGGTGTTCCATATGCAGCTCCTGCCTTGTGATGGGCAGGGGGGTATTTCCGATATTCTCCAGAATTCTGTCCAGTTCCTCTTTGCTGAAAACATCCTGAAGGTTTTGCACCGCTTTTTTACGATCCGGAATACGCAGCAAGCGCGCGGCCGCATCATTTCGATAGTACACCCGTCCTTTGGTATCAAACAAAATAGCGCCAAAATTAACCGAATCCAGAATCTGTTTATAGAGCTTCCACTCTTTTAGAATACGGTTATCCTTGCCAAAGAGGACCTCCAGATCGTTTTGTTCGCTGGTTTGGATGGCCTTCATGCGCAGGTTTTCCAGGCGGTAAGACAACTTTTGGCTCACCAAAAGACCGAAGGCCAGATCGTTTTCCGAAAACTCGTTGCGATACAACTTGTTCAAAAGCAGCAATGCGCCTATAGGTCGATGAAAAACATTTAAAGGGATAAACAAGAGGCTGTTTATTTTAACGCCCAACGACTCCTCCATTTCCTGTACAAAAGGATCGTTCAGCGCGCTGCCTTCGATAATGTGCGGGTGGCTAAGCCTCAGTAGTTTAGCCACCGCCGAGCCTTCGATCCGGAAGGAATGCCGTTTAAGCACACGTTGATTTTTATCATCATACAGATCTACCGTGAGCGTACGTTCCAGCTCGGAATAATCCGCAAACACCACCGTTTCCAGGGCCAGGGCCAATTCCAGGCGTTTCATAAGTCCGGTACGGATAAAGTCCAGCAAACTGTTTTCCTGTTCAAATTCATACAGGCGGTTTAGCTCCAGCAGACTGTCCATATTGGATATCAGTTTCTTTTCGCCTTCAACAAAATCTTTGTACATCAGCAGGCGGCGTTCCAGATTGGCGGTATGCAATGCGCTGGTAACTAACGAGACAAAGGCAAAGGTATCCACCGGTTCGATGAGCAGATAATTATTGGGGATCAGATAGACCTGTTTTTTTAGGGTATCCTGTTCCTCGGAAAGGATAAAAAGGAAGGGAACATAACGTAAACTTTGCTGATGACGCAGGGTTTCCAGCTGGCGATAGTCAAAATCAGGTTGACTACTGCAATCAAGAATTACAAAATCCAGATGTTCCCGTAAAAGGCCTGCCAAAGGCACGGCTTCGTTAAATTCAAAGGTGCTTATTCTGGTATTGGGGTCTTTGAGCCATTTGCTAAATTTTTGCAGCCGTTTTGCATTGTTGCAGACAAGAGCAATATTGGTTTGATGGTCTTGCATATTATTTTTCAGGAGAAATCCTGTCTAAAGCGTTCGTAATCCAGAATGATAAGCTTGCTGCCTTCTTTTTTTACATAACCCAATTGCCCCAACGATTTAATGACGCGGGATATGGTTTCACGGCTTGTTCCGGCCATATTGGCCAGGTCTTGCTGGGGTGGCAACTGGCTTATTTCCACTTTGCCCTGTTTGATGATACCGGAGTCATCGGCAATGCGCAGCAGGGTGGAACCGACTTTGCCCAGGGCGTTTTGCAGAGACAGGCTTTTTATCTGGGCGTCGCTGCGGCGCAGACGGTGGGCCAGTTCTTTAAGCAGATTAATGGCTACCTGAGGATAACTATGCAGGATTTGCAGGAAATTTTCCCGGCGAATGATTAACAATTCCGTATCTTCCAGCGTTACGGCATTGGCGCTGCGGGTTTGTCCGTCAAGGATGGACATTTCGCCAAAGAAATCGCCATCCACCAAAATGGAAAGAATCACCTCCCTGCCTTCATCACTGATGCGTGAGATTTTCACTCGGCCATTCAGGATGACAAACATGGTGGAGCCGACTTCTTCCTCTATTAAAACCATATTATCCTTCTTGTAAACCTGGCGTACCGTCATTTTGGCAATCTGTTCCAGGTCGCTTTCTTTCAATTCGGAAAACAGCGGTATGAGTTTTAATTCAGATATATCCATAGCATCCTCTACGGTTTGATAATTCTATATTCTAAATCATATTTGGACTTGATTTTATCCGCATACTGCAGCGTGCTTTCAAAACTGTTTTTTCCTTCCACCCACACACAGAACAACGTTTTTCCGTTCACGGTGCGTTCAACAATACGTGCAGGTAAATCCTGTGTGGCCAGCATTTGCGATAGTTCCCGCGCGTTATCCTTCAGACCAAAGGCGCCAACCTGTATGAAATAGGGAATATTTTTATTTTCCCCGCGCAGTTCGGGTTTGTTTTGTGTTACACCGCTGTTATCGTCCGCTTTGTTCTCAACTATAAATTTATGATACTTATCCGCGTTAACATAGTATCCCAGCGCGTAATAATATTCTCTCAGTTTATCGGCGGCAAGGCTTTTTAACCGGCCCCTGGCATGATCAAACACATATTGATATTCCTGTTTGGCCAGTTCCGCGTCTTGTTCGAAAAGCGCATTAAAAAAACGAATCTCCAATGGCGCAGAAGTCCCTGTAGAATATTTTTTTAATTCGATTTTCAGCCGCTCAAATTGTTGCTGCTCGTACAAATTATACAAAGATTGATAGGTATCCTGCGCAACGGCCAACCCGCTGCAGAAAACCAAAACATAAAAACCAATAATTAAATTTCTAAATTGAGCGAATGACATTTGGGACATTTCCAAAACGGTTCTTCGGATTTATGCCCGCATTTGGCACAGGCGTACAGGTAGGTCTGTTCAGGCAGATAATTGTCCAGCAAATCCAGCATGCGTTTAGCCGCTTCTTTAAACTGACCTTTGTCAAATATAATGCGCGCTTCTTCAGCCTTTATCAGTTCTTCGTACTGTTCCGCCACCTGCGTATCATTGATAAGCGTAAGGGCCTCTTCGTAATCGCCTTTTTTACGCTTGAAACCGGTAATTGCCATAAGTGCGGGAATATTTTCCGGGTCTTTTTTTAGAATAGAAAGGTATAGTTCTTCAATTTTGCTGAATTGGCCTTTTTCGTACCAGGCCTTTTCCAGCCGGGAAAACAATACATGCGCTTTGGATGGATATTTTTGACAGTATTCGGTCCAAATGTTGATGGCGTCGTCTAAGCGATCTTCCTTCAGATAAGAATCGCCAATATAGGCATAAGCGGCTGAGCAGCTTTCGTCAATCTTAATAGCATCGCGCATCATCATTCTGGATTCACGTCCTTTATTCTCTTCCAGAGCTTCCATTACTTTATAGAGCGCCATCCGACGCTGTATTTTGGCATCGTTTTTCAGCGGACTGTTTTTCAGCACTTCGTAAGCCATTTTATAGTTCTGCCGCATAGTGTATATTTTAACCAAATACATCACGGCTTCTACGGTTCTATAACGCGCGTCAAAGGCTTTTTTAAAGAAAGTTTCCGCTTTATCGTATTTTTGGGCGCTCCAGTAATCCAATGCCAAACTGTACCACACTTTTTGTAACTCTTCTTCGCTAAGGTTGCCGCGCAGCGTAAGGTCTTTATGGATGCGTGTGGCGTTGCGGGCCAGGCCTTCCTCGCGCAGGATATCCCCCAGTTTAAGGTAGGCGTCAATATTGGAGGAGTCAGTGCGAACGGCTTCTTTAAATTTCTCGATGGCCCGGCGGTAGTCTTTTTCCGCCATATATTTGAGCGCTTCCAGATAGGCGTTACGGGAGGGCTGTTTTTTTTCGCTGCGTTGATAATAATAGAAATAAAGCGCCGCCAGGGCGACGATTACGACCAAAAAGGTGAACAGCCATAATTGATGGGATAAGGTAAAATCCATTGCCTGATGCTCCTCGAATTATAAATCGCGGTCCGGCTCGATTTTAGTGTCCGCTTCGGGTATTTCATCGATGGAAAGATTGCGCAAACCTTCCAGCTCTTTGAGCAGTTTGCGGTTTTCTTTTTTAACGCTGGCCACTTCTGTTTTGGCTTTGAGCACCTGTGAAGATAGCAGGAGCGCTCCGAAAATAACACCGATAAAAACCGATATAAATATAACCGTTACCAGATTAACATTCTGATATTGAGCATTAAACAGATTGATATCAACATGCTGATTAAGATTGAGTGAGAAAAACCAGAGGATAATAGCACCGACAATAATCCAAAGAAAGATACCGACTAAACGCATTTTTGGCCTCTTTTTTTATTTTATATTAACCTATTGAAAATAGTCAATTTTAGCAAGTAATACAAGATGCTTTTTCTCGAAAATAAAAAATTTGGGAGAGGAGGTATTTCGATGTCATTGAGCGCAGCAAAATACGATCAGACAAACGAATCGGGCTTGGCAGCACTCGGTTCGATAGGCTCACCGAGCGTTATCGTACCCGAAGCATTTAATTAACCATCTTTCTGAGCCTGGAATCAGGTATTATCTTCTATCCAAACCCAGCATCATTCTGAGCACTGTCGAAGGATGACGCATAATGCTTCGACAGGTCTCCATACCGCACCGGGCGGGATTATTCAAACGATCAACATCCGTTCCAAGAGCTTTGCCTGCCCCGACCTATCGGGGTCGAAAAGAAGACGCCGGCGAGTTATGACAGGCAAAGCTCAGCTTACGGCTTTAAAGTTTGTTTATTTTCCACAACAAAACCGCCGTCACCTCCGGCAGCCGCCGCAACGCCCACTGCCGCAGCGCCCCTGACCGTGCCAACCCCATCTTCCGCTGCGTCTGTTTACCTGGGTTCCTTCATCTTTTAGCGTCTCGAGATAGGCGTATATGCTTTCTTTATCCGTTTCGCTCAAATGGCTGAAGGACGGCATATAGCAGGGGCCGCGGTCGATAATATTCACAAACCGGGCATAACTGAAACGCTGCGCTGCGCCGGACAAATGAGCCGGCTCCATGCCCCGGGCTTCTGTCGGCCGCGGATCATCCGGGTTGATGCGGTGGCAGGAAAGACAATTCCCGCGCACCAGCATCTCGCCTTTTTCTGCGCCGGTGACTGCTTTAACGGATTTCGATGTACCACTAAACAGGTAATCGATGATCGCTTCCCGTTGCTCCTCAGAGAGGTGCGCAAAGGGCGGCATTAAATTTTTACCCTGCTGTATCTGATTATGCACTGCACTGCGCGAAAGCCGTTTGGACACATCCTGCAGCGAGGGATAGACAGGGGGATTGCCCTGCAGATTCTGACCGTGGCATCCGGCGCAGTTTAACTTAAACAGTTCCTTTCCGCTCATGGCGCCCTGCCCATCAGAGGCTTGAACCAACGTAATCAGCAGCGTAATGAACAAAGCCGTAACAGTATAAACCAGCCATATTTTTCCATTTTTCATTGAACCACTCCTGTATTATAGCGCGGATATAACCGTTTTCAGTTTATTACGGATGGTGTTCGCCACTTCGCCCAGCTTTTCATTTTGCACTGCCTGCATGGAAGCAACCGGATCAACGGCGGCTACCACCGTTTTCCCCTCGTCGTTCACATAAACGATAACGTTGCAAGGCAGCATTAAACCGATTTGTTCTTCGGCTTGTAAGGCTTTGTAAGCATTGGGCGGGTTGCAGGCGCCTAAAATTTTGTATGGTTTAAAATCCACATCCAGTTTCTTTTTTAGGGTAGCCTGCACATCGATCTCGGTTAAAATACCGAAACCCTCTTTCTGCAATTCCGCCGTCACCTTTTCAATGGCTTCGTCATAATCGAGATCAACCGTTGTCGTAAAAGCATACTTTGTTTGTTCCATTTTACAGTTCTCCTTTATTCAATTTTGTAACCTGAACGTATAATTAATTTTTCTATCTCCGGATAAGAAATACTATCCGGGTTATACTCAATATAAATTTGTTTTGATTCCAAATAAGGCTTTACTTTATAAATCCCCTTTACTGCCAATAATTGCTTTTCCACTACTTCACTATCTTCCTCCGTGAGAGAAGTAAAGCAAATGATTGTTTTAGTGGGATCCACAACTAAGTCGGTTATTGTTTGTCCCAGTTTCTCAACTGTTTCTACTTTTGCCTGAACATACCAACCAACTTGTAAATCCTTTGCCTTATATTCTTTACCATCCACGGTTATGGTTAAACCAGGATCAAGACTGAGAAACAGACAAGCTTGGCTACCGAGTTCACACACAACTAATTTTTCTCCAACCATATGCTCTTTACCAACCGTACCGGTTATTAATTTGCTATTTTGCCCAATTGAACTTGTAGCAAGGAGGGAGAGGAAGAGTAATGGTAAAATCATATACAATCTGAACGTTTTTATGTTCATATTAAAGTTCTCCTTCTGTTTTGAATAGTATAAATTAATAAATTATCTATTGATATGCGTTATTGTCGAGCTAAAAAATCTTTGATATTTTTTTCGTTTATTTCTAACCGATATACGGGACATGCTCTGCAATCCTGATTTAAGCATTTTTTACCTACATTCTCGAGAGTCCAGCAGGGTTCAAATGTTACGGAACCTGCAGGACACTGTTGGCAGTCTTCATCAAAACCACCTTTAAAACACCAACAGGGTATAAATGATAGTAATAAACGTACTCCGTTCAGATTCAGACCCTGTGTTGTAATCATTCTTCGGATAATTTTTAAACGGTTTACGTCATGTAAAGAATATTTACGGGTTCCTTTATTCGATTTATACGGTAATATTAAGCCTTTTTCTTCATACAGGCGTACTGTTTGAACGGATACATTTATCATTTTGGCAACAACACTTATGGAAAATACCGGACTATATTTATCTATCATTGTATTAAGAATCTCATTTTCGGATTTAAAGGTAAAAACCGGTGAGAGGAATCCCCTCACCAGTTATTGTTTTTTTATTTACCAGCAACAATCATCCATATAATCACTCATTCCATACATACCATAGTCGTTTTCATGCCACCAGCTGTTTTCCCTGTTCCACCACCCATAGTTACCTTCATTGAAATACAATCGTTGTTTATCCGTGAGTAATTCATTAATTTCTTTACGCATTTCCAGGCGCAAATCCTCAATTTCGGCTTCCAGTTCCCTTTGTTTTTTTCGATAAGTTTTAACTTTATCCATATCCGCGTCGTAGGGGGAAGCATATCCCCTGGACTCCATTCTCAATGTACGTAACTCGTTCCTTAGAGGAAGAAGTTTTTCATCATATTCTTTCCTGATTTCGTTTACCTTCTTGATTTGGTCGGAAGAAAGAGCATAGTTGGCCGGCACTCCGTGATTCCACCAAGACATATCGGAACCGTAATCCCAGCCATCCCAATGGCAATAGCCTTGAGCAAATGCAGCCGTACTAAAGGTGAATAGGAACGCCAACAACCACAGCGCTGTCGAGTTGAATGATTTGGATTGAAACATAAGTGATTCCTCCTGTTTTGTTTAATAAATAGTTAACTAGTGCTTGTGGGTTCTTTACCGCCCTTTAAGTCGGTCTCGCAATAAGGACAAATATCCCAGCTTGTTTTTACAATCCTTCCGCATCCCGGACAATTCGTTTTTAATTTAAAGTGGCATTCGGGGCAGCGGATGTAAGTTTTTTCCGTTGGTGCGCCGCAATGAGGGCAATTTTCCTGAATTATAGCAGCAGAATATTTTGACTGGGACTGCTGAAACTTACCACGATCATTCTTCAGCATTTTATATATGAGAATACCTAATCCCAAAACAAAAATAATCCAAAATATCTGCCCGGCCCAGTGCCAACCTAACCAGTATCCAGGTTCATACCACGAGCAACCCATCTAAAATTCCTCGCTTATGCCCATAGGGTAATACTTTATTTGTTTTTGAGCAGTAAGAGAACGAGGACCTATCGTAATCGTTTCCCTGCGAGGAGGCAGGAACACATCCCTCAGACGCATTCGTTTTCTGACTAAAAATTTCATCGCTATACTCCTTTTAAGTAAATTAAAAGGATTATCCTTATTTGTATGTTAACAGAATTTATTCGTCTTTGTCTATATTAAATCAACTATCATGCCAAGTTTACCATAAAACCGCTATCATATTGTTATTAATAAGTTTATAAACGATAAAATCGATAGCGTACAATGGATAAGGGATAAAGAGGACGCGAACAAACTTCGCGCTTAAAGATGAGTTTTTAAGGAAGGTGCGATATTTTTTCGCACTACTTGAGACCGAGTTCTTTGAGTTTATATTGCAGGCCGCGGCGGGTGAGCCCCAGTATTTCCGCTGATCGGGTTATATTATGCCCTGTTTGTTCCAAAGTCTTTTTAATCAGGTCGCGCTCCACGTCTTTAATGGAACGGCCAACAAAGGAATCGGTTTCCTGTTGTTGAGGCTTTTCCAGCGTCTGACGGATATTCATGGGTAATGCTTCGGGGGTTATGTACTCTTCACGGGATAGAATAACAGCGCGTTCCACAATATTCTCCAGTTCACGTACGTTACCAGGCCAATGGTAACGCATCAACAAATCCATACTTTGCGGCGTAAACCCGCGCAACAATCTATTATTTTTTTCCGCATATTTCTTAAGAAAGTATTCAGCCAAAACCGGAATATCTTCTTTACGTTCGCGTAAGGCCGGTAATTGCACAGGAACTACGCTGAGGCGAAAATAGAGATCCTTACGGAAATTTCCGTTTTCCACTTCTTCTTCCAGGTTTTTATTGGTTGCGGCGATAATACGTACATCCGTGCGGATGGTTTTTTCACCGCCCAAACGTTCAAACTCGCCTTCCTGCAGAACCCGTAATATTTTGGCTTGTGTAGCCAGGCTCATATCGCCGATTTCATCGAGAAAAAGCGTCCCGCCATCCGCTTGTTCAAAACGGCCCAGACGCCGGGTAACCGCCCCGGTAAAGGCACCTTTTTCATGACCGAATAACTCACTCTCCAGTAAGTTTTCCGCCAGCGCAGCGCAATTTACCTTTACAAAGACCTTATCTTTCCGCAAGCTGTTTTGGTGTACAGCGTTAGCTATTAACTCCTTGCCGGTACCGCTTTCACCCAAAATCAAAATAGTCGCATCGCTGGGTGCCGCCATGACCAGCACCTCAAAAACCTCTTTCATCTTCTTACTTTTGCCAATAATCGAAGAAAAATCGAATTCAAGATTGAGGCGTTCTTTAAGCACTTTGTTCTCGACCTTCAATTGCTGGAAATTCAGGGTTTTTTCTATATTCAACAAAACTTCGTCCATATCCAACGGTTTAACCATATAATCGAAAGCGCCCAGTTTCAATCCTTTCACAGCCGTTTTAACGGAAGCGTAAGCCGTCATAATGATTACAGGGATAGACGGGCTTATTTCTTTTATGGCAGCCAGAGCCTCAATCCCATCCATCTTTTTCAT